>JAHKAT010000228.1 GCA_018825925.1 Bacteroidota bacterium
AGTAATTAAGAATAAACAAGGTTAGATGAGCGCAAAGGATTCCACAAATATAAGTGAACTGACTATTACACTGAAAACCTTTTTTGGTTTTGAAGAGGTTTTAAAGGAAGAATTGGAAGAGATGGGGTACACCCAAATTGAAATATTGAACAGGGCTGTACAAATTAAAGGAACGTGGGCAGATGTGTATAGTTTAAATTATACGTGTCGTTGTGCAATTTCTGTTTTGGTGCAGTTGGCTAGCTTCAGAATAGAAAAAGAAGAAGATTTATATAAAAAAGCTTCAAAAATTGATTGGACCGAGCTGTTTGACGCGGACAAAACTTTTGCGGTGAAAGGGGCGATTTTTTCTACAATTTTTAGACACTCGCAATATCCTTTTTTATTAGTGAAGGATGCTATTGTGGATCAATTTAGAGAAAAAGGGATGGACCGTCCGAATGTGCAAGTGAAGGCACCACAGGTGATGTTTGACTTGTATATTCGAGAAAAAGAAGTTGTTATTTCACTAAATACTTCTGGAGCTCCTTTGTTTCATAGAGGTTATAGGGAGTCGGTAGGTGATGCTCCTTTGAATGAGGTAGTTGCTGCAGGCTTGATTCGTATGTCTGGTTGGGATAGAAAAACTCCATTTTATGATCCATTTTGTGGTTCTGGAACGTTATTGATCGAAGCTGCAATGTTGGCTCTTGACATGCCCGCTGCTATCGAACGAACACATTTTGCATTTAAGAATTTCAGAAATTTTGATCACCAATTGTGGACAGACTTAACTGAAAATACTTGGACTAGACCTAATACTATGGAGGTTGAAATCGCCGGATCTGATTCGAGTGCTGACATGATGATGAAAGCGAAACGCAATCTGAGAGGTTTGGGATTGGCACGTTGGGTGGAAGTGAAGCCTGACGCATTTTTAGAGTCTAAAAAGCCTTTTGAAAATGGAATGATAGTTACAAATCCACCCTATGGTGAAAGAATGGGCGTGGAAGTTGAAGAGCTTTACGATGAATTAGGAACTTGGTTAAAGCATAGTATGACTGGATTTACGGCATGGATTATTTCTTCTAATGATGAAGCCCTCAAGAAAATCGGATTAAAGCCAAGTAAAAAAATCAAAGTTTTTAATGGTGATTTGGAATGTTCGTTTAGAAAATTTGATTTGTTTGATGGTTCAAAAAAAGATCAAGTAACAATGGATTAAAAAAAAAATTGAATGGTTTGGGAAAATTATTGGAACAATTATATCTTTATTCCGAATTTAACATAAATCATTTATGAAAAAGAAAATCTTAATATTTTCTCTTGCATCTTTTTGTGCTTTTTCAACTTTCGCACAAAAAAGCAATTCGGTAAGAACCAATTTAACTATTGGTTTAGCCTTAGGCGATTATAACGCTACCTATGAAAAAAAGCTAACGAACAAACTTTCGGTCAGCACCCGTACCAATTTTATGTCGCGCACCGGCATTCCGTTTGGATCTGTTTTCGGTTTGGATACCTTGAACAGACAGTTTGATAATTTGATCACGGATATTTCTCAAGTCAATATTACGGCTGGTGGAGTGCGACCTGAATTCAGATTTCACCCAAAGGGTGAGGGATTATCAGGTGGATATATCTCCATTTTTACTTCGGCGCAATTTGGAAAATTATCGCCAATTGAAGGTAAATTTAAAAGAACAAACTCGAATGGAGACGAGGTTACTTCTATCGCTTCCTTTGCACCCTCTTTTAGTCATGTAGGTGGTGGAATTGCTTTCGGTAAGCAATGGGTTTTTGGTTCTGGTGTAACCATCGATTTAACTTTCATAAGTTTGGGTTTTGGTGTTAATAAACTGAAAGCACTTGGAACTGCTTCGGATATGAATGAAGCAGACTATGAAAACTATGCTAAAGATATCAGTAATAAAATGATCAGTGTAGCTGGTTTGGGACCTAATGTTTCGTCTAGTGCTGACGGTGTTTTAGTATCATTGAGTACGTTCAGTGTAGTGCCTAGAATTTTACAATTTGGTATTGGATTCTCCTTTTAAGGATATTAAATAATATTTAAAACCGACACGCCAGTGTCGGTTTTTTTATGTCTTTACAATTTTTGGTGAGGTCAATACATCTGTTGATTCGTACCCTAAATTATTTGAAGTGGAAATATTGGACCATAAAAAAGCCGATTCAAACTGAATCGGCTAAATTATATTGTTTATTCTCTTTTGGTTTATCGTTTCGCTATTGGAACATAGTCACGTACTGAACTTCCAGTGTAAACCTGACGCGGACGACCAATTGGTTCACCTGCTTCAATCATTTCTTTCCATTGAGCAATCCATCCTGGAAGCCTACCGATTGCAAACATCACGGTAAACATTTCTGTTGGAATACCTAATGCACGGTAAATAATGCCTGAATAGAAATCAACGTTAGGATACAAGTTACGCTCTTTGAAATATTCATCTTCCAAAGCAACTTTCTCCAATTTCTTCGCGATATCAAGGTAAGGGTCATTTATGCCCAATTTGTTCAAAACATCATCACATGCTTTTTTGATAATAGTTGCGCGTGGGTCAAAGTTCTTGTA
>JAHKAT010000229.1 GCA_018825925.1 Bacteroidota bacterium
AATGGAAGTCGTCGTTTGAAAGTCAAAGGTAGCCCCAATCTGCAAGGTGTTCGGACGATTATGATAGGGGTTAGAAATCCTGACGTGGATGAGCAAAATCCATGGCAAGATGATGCGCAGCCTAAATGTGCAATAATTTGGGTGAATGAGTTGCGATTGACCGACTTTGTATCTGAAGGAGGGTCTGCTGCCGTAGCTCAAATGCAAATTCAAGCGGCTGATTTTGCCAACGTTGCGATGTCTGCAAATTATAGTGGATTGAACTGGGGAAGTGTAGAAAGCAGAGTACAGGATCGACAACGGAATGAAAAAATCGGTTTTGATTTGAACTCAAATGTTCAGCTCGGTCAGTTTTTTGGTAAAAAGACAGGTTTAAGTTTACCGTTTTTCTATGGTTACTCCTTAGGATTAATCAATCCTGAATACGACCCATTTAATCCAGATATACGTTTGGATGATTACAGTTTACAAGAAAGAAGAGAAAAAGCAAAATCAGGACAAGACTATACAGAAAGAAAGTCATACAACTTCACGAATGTGAGAAAAGCACCTAGCGCGGGTTCAAAACCAAGCGTTATGAGCATCTCCAATTTCGCCGTGAGTTATGCTTATACCGAGGTCTTAAAACGCGATTTCAATACCAGTTATGACCGAACCAAGACATGGAATGCAGGCCTAGTATATGCCTATAATTTCCAGAGTAAACCTCTTGAACCATTCAAGAATGTGAAATTCATGAATAAATCGAAGCATTGGAAAATTATTCAAGACATGAATCTTTTTTATCTTCCAAAAAGCATTGGTTTTAGTAATGATTTAATAAGAAATTACAACGAAAGACAAGTCCGAAACAACTTAGTGCCCGACTTTGAATTTGCACCAGTTTATTTCAAACAATTTAACTGGAATAGAAAATACAATCTAGGCTACGATATTACGAAGAATTTGAAAATGACTTTTAATGCTGGAAATCGTTCTATTTTTGATGAAGACAATGGTCGTGTAGACAAAAAAGAGGATCCAGAAAGTTACCAAGTGTTTGTTGATTCTATCCGTAGCCAGCTTCCTTCTTTGGGAAAAACAATGGATTACTCGCACGATTATCAGCTAACTTATAATGTACCTTTTGATAAAATTCAAGTGCTTAACTTTATGAGTGGTAACTTGAAGTATGGCGGAACTTATAATTGGCAACGAGCACCTTTGGGGCAATCAGAATACGGAAATGTTATCCAAAACAATAGAAACTTTAATGCCACAGGTCAAGTGAATATGACAAATCTGTACAACAAAATACCGTATTTCAAAAGAGTTAACAATTCTTCCAACACAAGAGCCAGAGCCACAACGCCAAATGCAGGAGTTCGAGTAAGCAGTACGCCAGGAAACAACTCCAAAACTCCGAAAGTAGATACGAAGGATATGACCCGTAAAGAGTTGAGAATCTACAAACGCGAGGTGCGAAAAGAAGAAAGAAAAGAACGAATTAATAAAAATAAAAACAAGCCTGTGCCGACCATCCCTAGTATTGGTGCCAGAATGTTAATGACGGTTAGAAATATTTCCGGTACTTATACACAAAATGATGGAACCTTATTGCCAGGCTATAATCAGGGAACAACCCTATTAGGTTTTAACGATTCATTTGACAATACTTTATCAGGATTTATTTTCGGAAAACAGAGCTACGGCTTGACAGGAAATCAAAATGGTTACGACATAGCTCGATACAGTGCAAATCAAGGCTGGTTGGTGCGAAATGAAGATTTAAACCGGCAACATACCATTTCACATAGCACCAATTTATCCGGAAGAGCAAGTTTGGAACCATTTAAAGATGTGAATATCGAGTTAACAATGACAAAAACGTTCACAACGAATGCGACTGACTTTTTCCGTTGGAACGAAAGTACCCAACAATACGAATCACAAAGTAGAGTAGAGATCGGTAATTTAACTTACTCCAATATAACGATAGGAACTGCCTTTGCTCGTTTTGATCGCAAAAACTCCTACTCGTCACCGGTATTTGATAAAATGCGTGAGAATTTGGTGAAATCATCGGAAATTTTGGGACAACGCAACACGAACAGCACAGCACTTGCGAGTGGTTATTATGATGGATATGGACTCTCACAGCAAGAGGTGGTCTTAGGATCATTCTTAGCAACCTATTCCAACAAGGAGGTATCAGAAAAATCATCCAATCCACTTAAAAATACTCCCTTACCAAACTGGACAATTAATTATAATGGTTTAACCAAGTTTAATTTCTTTAAAAAATTATTTAGAAATTTCGTGATCAGACACGGTTATTCGTCTACGACATCGATATCAGGAATTCAAACCAATTTGGATGCATCATTTGATTCACAAGGTCAGCCAACAGCGCGAGATTTGAACAACAATTTCATCGCTCAAAATCAAATTCAGAATGTGACTTTATCAGAGCGTTTTTCGCCATTAATAGGTTTAGATGCAACTTGGATCATTAAAAGTAAAGGCAAGGATCAAGGCTTATTGACCAAGTTTGAACTTAAAAAAGATCGTAGCGCAACACTTTCATTGAACAACAATCAAGTAACTGAAATAATGGGTACGGAATGGGTTATTGGTTCTGGATACAAGTTTACACAAGTTCAATTGCCGATTAGGAATGTGAAATCTAGTGATGTAAACATACGTTTTGATTTATCATTCAGAGATAATTTGACGGTTATTAGAAAAGTAGTAGAGAACACAAATCAAGCAACTGCAGGACAAAGAGTTGTGTCGATTAAGGCGTCTGCGGATTACAATTTGAGTCAAAACTTAACGATACAGTATTATTACGACCATGTAATCAACACCCCGCGTATTGCAAGTTCGTATCCAACAGGGAATTTAAGTACAGGAATTCGATTGAGATTTAATCTTGGAGGAATATGATAATTCGAGATGCAAAGTTGGGTGATGAAGTTTCAATTTTAGGATTGATTCACGAATTGGCTGTTTATGAAAAAGCGCCAAATGAGGTCATTAACACAGCAGAGAATTTAAGCAAGGATTTATTCCAAGACAAAGTATGCGAGGCAATTGTTGCTGAATCGGACGGAGTGATTGTTGGTTTTGCACTTTATTACACGGCTTATTCTACTTGGAAAGGTCGATGCTTGTATTTGGAAGATTTTTATGTTCAACCAGCTTTTCGAAAACAAGCGATTGGTACTCTTTTATTTGAAAAAGTAATAGCTATAGCTAAAGAACGCAAAGTTGCACGAATGGACTGGCAGGTTCTTGATTGGAATGAATTGGCGCTTTCGTTTTACAGAAAACACAATGCTATTTTAGAATCAGAATGGATTAATGGTCGATTTTTCTTCCCTAATTCTTCACTCGAAGAATCCATTTAAAATCCTAGAATCAAATTTTCTATTTCAATCCTCCCTTTTCATCAACTCTGAAAGGAATTAGAGTTTACCCAATTGACTGCAGGGGATAGAATAGACACTATCATCAATACATAGTTAATGTGGTGCAATAATAATTGCAAAGAAGTAAATACCAACAGAGGGAAAACCTTATAATCTTTAATGTTTCAGTTATATTGGTAGAATGAATTTTGGAAACAAGTCAGAGATTTAATTGTTAGTTGATTATGATAAATATTGCAATTGCAGGAGGAACAGGCTTTATAGGTCAATTATTGGAAACATTATTGGTTTCTAAAGGTCACCGAGTTTTTATATTAACAAGATCTCCGACAAAAGAAAATCATGTAGCATGGAGTGTTGAAAAAGGCACTATTGATTTTGAAAGGATTAAAGACACAGAAATTTTAATCAATTTATGTGGAGCTGGAATAGGAGATAAACGATGGACCAAATCAAGAAAAGAGGAATTGCTAAATTCGAGGGTAGAGCCAACGCAGTTGCTGTATAAATACTTTCACCAATCCAACACCTTAAATCAATATATAACCGCTTCTGGAATCAATTGTTACCCCCTAAAAGGGAATAAAACGCACAAAGAAAGTGACGCTTTTGGAGAAGACTTTGTTTCTGACTTGGTTCAGAAATGGGAAAGGTCGGCCTCCGTTTTTGAAGAAGTTTGTCGCGTTTATAAACTGCGCTTGGGGGTGGTTTTACACCCAAAATTTGGTGCATTGTCAAAACTGATGCAACTTACATCTTTTGGTTTGGCATCTCCTTTAGGGTCAGGAAATCAATTGTTTACAACAGTACATTACCAAGATGTAATTGGGTTTTTTAATTTTATTGTTGAGCATCCAGAACTAGAGACTGGGGCCTTTAACGTATGTGGTGATAGCCTAACAAATGCCGAGTTTATGAAGCTATTAGCGAAAGAGATGAACAAACCATTTTTTCTACCAAAAATACCCGCATTTTTATTGAAAATTGTCCTGGGAGAAATGTCAAGTATTCTTCTGAATGGAATAGACGCTTCCAATGAAAAAGCAAAATCTGTGGGTTTTAATTTCGCTTTTGAATCTCAAGAGTTGGCAATTAAAAATTTGCTCTAAGTATTTTTCTTTTCTATCTTAACGATGGAGATACAAGATATCACTACATTTTTACGTTAACTGTAATAGATAATAGTCTGTGTTAAAAAAGCTTTGGCACACTATTTGATTTTCCTACGGTGTAAATTAAAAAGAAAGAAAATGAAAAATTGGATCTATATCATTGCAAGTGCTGTATTGGTTATTACTTTGACAAGTTCCAACATGGTAAGTTACCCTACCGCAAGCAATAAAGCTTTCGCAGTAGGTGAAAAATTAAGGTATCGTGTAACCTATGGTTTTGTGGATGCTGGAGAAGCTACCTTAGAAGTTAAATCGACTTCAAAAAAAGGAAATGGTCGAGAACTTTTACAAGTAACAGGACTCGGAAGAACCCTCGGTGGTTTTAACGCCTTCTTTAAAGTAAATGATGTGTATG
>JAHKAT010000230.1 GCA_018825925.1 Bacteroidota bacterium
AGCACGCTACCATTAAAACAATACTTTAACAATTACTCAATTTCGAAAGTCAATCCAGGCACCAAAAAATGTTATTTTTTTTTACCCAATCATTTTTACTGGTAAAGTTGCGGACACTACCATGCAAATAAAGGCCGTTTCCCCATCATTTCATTCACCTCTTTTTTCACCTCTTCCAAAACATTGTCGTCTTCCAGATTTGTCAATATCTTATCAATCAAAGCCACAATTGTCGGAATTTCATCTTCTTTAACCCCTCTTGTTGTTATAGCAGAGGTGCCTAGACGAATTCCCGAAGTTACAAATGGAGATTCGGTATCAAAGGGAACCATGTTCTTATTTACCGTAATATCAGCCAATACAAGTCGGTTTTCGGCATCTTTTCCAGTAACATTTTTTGTACGAAGGTCTATGAGCATACTATGATTTGTCGTGCCATTAGACACCACTCCATAACCACGTTTAACAAATTCATCAGCCATAATTTTGGCATTTAATTGAACTTGTTTCATGTAGATTTTAAAATCATCTTTCAAGGCTTCTCCAAAGGCAACGGCTTTAGCTGCGATACAATGTTCAAGCGGACCACCTTGTATACCAGGAAAAACTGCCGCGTCTAAAAGTGCCCCCATAGACTTAAGGTTGCCATTGTTCCAACGCAAGCCAAATGGATTTTCGATATTATTACGCATCATGATTACACCACCTCTCGGTCCACGCAATGTTTTGTGCGTTGTAGTTGTAATTATGTGGCAGTGCTCTAACGGATCATTTAATAAGCCTGCAGCAATTAATCCAGCAGGGTGGGAGATATCTGCTAAAATCAAAGCACCTATTTCGTCTGCTACTTTCCTAATTCTTGCATAATCCCAATCTCTTGAATAAGCAGAAGCACCAACAATAATCATTTTTGGTCGAACGCTTCTTGCCTTTTCTTCCAAAGCATCATAGTCGATCATGCCAGTTTCCTTACTCACTCCATAAAAATGTGGTTCGTATAGTTTGCCAGAAAAATTTACTGGCGAACCGTGAGTTAAATGTCCACCATGTGATAAATCAAAACCTAAAATTTTGTCACCAGGTTTCAAACAAGCTAGGAATACTGCTGCATTTGCTTGAGCTCCCGAGTGAGGCTGAACATTAGCCCAAGTAGCATTAAACAACTGGCATAACCGGTCAATAGCCAATTGTTCGACTTTATCAACTACTTCGCAGCCTCCGTAGTAGCGCTTTCCTGGCAAGCCTTCTGCATATTTATTTGTTAGCACACTACCTAGTGCCTCCATGACCTCGTCACTAACAAAGTTTTCAGAGGCAATTAATTCAATACCATTGATTTGTCTTTGTTGTTCTTCTTGAATTAAGTTAAAGATTGCAGGATCTCTTCTCATGACTTTAGGCGTTTCTTGATGTTTTTAAATATTGTTCTTTGTAAATTTTCTCTAAGCCATCGGCTAAAAGAGTGTGGGGTTTGTAATTGCAAAATTGTTGTAATTTATCGGAACTTCCAACTCTTCGTCCAACTTCGTAATCATATCTTTTTTTAGGAGCTTCAATATAATGGATTTCTGATTTAGACTGAGTAATCTCTTTAATCATTTGAGCAACTTCTTTGATCTGATACTCATGTTCATTAGCGATATTCACGATTTCATTTCCTGCCATTTCCATACAACGAACACAAGATTCTATAGTATCGTCAATAAAGGTAAAATCTCTGGTTTGCTCACCTGTACCAAATACGGTGATTGGTTGATTTAGCATGGCTTGTTCAAAAAACAAGGGCACAACCATACGATTGTCCTGTCTAAGGCCGTAAACATTGAAAAAACGCAAAGAAATACTACTCAAACCTCTCTCTTGGTAGTGCGAAGCAAGATAAATTTCATTGAAGCGCTTGGCCATGGCATAGGAGGTCTTGGGGTCTACTAAAATTTCCTCAGTAAGGGTTTTTTCAAAAACGGAATGACCGTAAATACCACTCGTAGAAGCGTACATTATTTTTTTGACATTGTTAACCTCTGATGCAAAAATCACATTTCTTGTTCCAATCACTTCGACATCCATCGTTTCTACCGGATTGTCAGCGACAATATCTACACCTAATACTGCAGCGAGATGAAAAATCACATCACAACCCTTAGAGGCTGTAATTACGATGTCTATGTTTCGAACATCTCCTTTAATAAAATGTATGCATTGAAAGGTATCCTTTGATAGCTTATTACCCCTTAATAAAGAGTCTAAAACCACAACTTCGTGACCGTCATTGACCAATCTATCTGCAAGATGACTTCCTATGAATCCCGCTCCCCCTGTTATTAATACTTTCATTTTGAAATACTTCTTTTCGGCTTTGAAGATACGTTTAACTTTTATAAAATTCTTGCTTAAACTCTTTTTATTTGATGGAATTTATGCGTTAAAAGACCCGTTTCACTTGAAATGATTCCTTTTTCACTCAGAGTATCTTTTCGAACGCAACCATGAGCGTGAACGATTTCATTTCCCCCTACTAAAATCCCAACGTGATGGATGTGCTTGTTTGAATTGATAAAGAAAACTAAGTCTCCAGCTGTTTTGTCTTCAAAGTCAATGTCTTGCCCATGTTCAAATTGCTGAAAAGCATCTCTGGGTAAATTAATGTCGACAAAGCGAAAAACCATTTGGGTCAGTCCTGAGCAGTCTATACCAAAAGGAGATTTACCACCCCACAAATAAGGGGCGCCTAGGTAGCTTTCTACTATTTCAGATAAAGTTAATGTTTCAATTTCTAAAGGTTCTTGAAATTGATACTTATTTGGTCCGATATTGAAATTCAGTTCTTTGGAATCTATTGGTAAAAAGGAACCTTTAGGCAATACTATCGTTCCATGCTCATGGCTAATTTTAACGGTTAATGGCGGTGAAGGTGCCGATTGATCCAGCCACTTAATAACTTCTTTTTCGGTTAATGGCGATAAAAACTTTCGGTCTAACCACCCTTCGTAATTGTCCTTTAATTGACGAATTTTGTGCCATTGTTCTCTTTCTTCCAATAATTCTATTACTTCACCAAATTGAACTTGAGAAACCATTTCAGATGAATCCGAGGGCTCTTTGCGGAGGGGGGATAGGCTGTATCGGCAAAAAAACAAATTACTTTTCATTTATTTTTTAGGAAAATCATTGTGTTTGAGTATGCGCTTGATTTGTTCAATGTGCCGCTCATTGTGATAGGTTAAAAACAAAAAAGCATCACCCATTCTGAATTTAATGATTTTAGAAATTGAAACTGGAACTCGTGCCTTTCTAATATTTATGGCCTTTGCTGATTCAAAAATATCTAAAAGTCGAAATTGTTCTTCAATAAATCTTTCTCGATCATGGTGAGTAACTAAACTTTTATTTAAGGTAGGATTGTAGTCAAAGGTTGAATTAAAGGCTCTTTTCACATTTCTGGCATTCCCCAATTTCATCGAACGCCAAGTGGCTCTTCCCAAGGGGCTAGAAATAAAATTTGAAG
>JAHKAT010000231.1 GCA_018825925.1 Bacteroidota bacterium
AAAAATAAAAAAGCCTCCGAACAATTCGAAGGCTTAATACGGGTTAAAGAACAAAAATTATTTTTGAGCAGAAAACCACTCTTTAACTTTGTCGTTGTGTACGATTTCTTGTTTGAAAGAATACGCACCAGTCTTATCAGACTTTGCCATTTTAATGACTTTTGTATGCTCTTTACCTCCACCTTTTTGAAGGGTTGCTACTACTTTCTTTGCCATGTCTTCCTATTATTTAATTTCTTTGTGCATTGTATAACGCTTCAAAACCGGATTATATTTTTTAATCTCCATACGCTCTGGCGTATTTTTACGGTTTTTTGTAGTTATATATCGAGATGTTCCAGCCATTCCAGTTTCTTTGTGCTCTGTGCACTCCAAAATAACCTGAATTCTATTGCCTTTTCCTTTCTTTGCCATTTTAATTCGTGTTTGAATACCGTTTCACAACGGGTGAATTCTTTATTTAATAAAACCTTTAGTTCGAGCGTCTTTCAAACAAGCTGAAATTCCTTTCTTGTTGATTGTTCTCAACGCTGAAGCTGAAATTTTCAATGTGATGTAATTATCCTCTTCCGGGATGTAAAATTTCTTCACCATCAAATTTGGAAGGAATTTTCTTTTTGTTTTGCGATTTGAGTGAGAAACATTGTTTCCAACCATTACCGACTTACCTGTTATTTGACAAACTCGTGACATTCTATTTTGTGTTTTCCTTGTTCTAAAAGCGGGTGCAAAGAAAGGTATT
Organism: Bacteroidota bacterium; assembly: GCA_018825925.1. Lineage (GTDB taxonomy): Bacteria > Bacteroidota > Bacteroidia > Flavobacteriales_D > Crocinitomicaceae > UBA2040. Next base: position 743 of record JAHKAT010000231.1, read on the forward strand.
TTTTCCTAAATACACAAGTCAATCGATTTTTTTTTCAAAACTTATTCCTTGCAATTGGCAGCGAACCAAATTCATAGCCGATAAAGCTGTCATGTGTATATTTCTCTCTCTATTGTCTCCAAAGCGAAATAGCTTTAAAACTACTTCGTCTTTTGTGGCTACGGCAATCCATACAGATCCAACGGGCTTATCCTCTGTTCCTCCGTCTGGACCTGCAATTCCCGATGTTGCAATACAGACATCAACCCCCAGTTTTAGTCGCCCATTGGTAGCCATTTGTCGTATTATTTCTTCACTTACTGCTCCGTGTTTTAATAAATCTTCTTGGTTAACCCCGACTAATTTTACTTTTTGGTCATAACTATATGCAATAATTCCTCCTTCAAAATAAACGGACGAACCGGGGATAGAAACTATTTGTTCGGCGATATGACCACCGGTACAACTTTCTATAGTTCCAATGGTCATTTTGTTTTTTTTCAATAAATCGCCCACAAATTCAAAAATCGATTTTTCACCAATACAATATGCATTCCTTGGTAATTCTTCAAAAACTTCGGTTAGTAAATTTTGTATTTCTGTTGCGTCCTTCTTTCCTTGATTCGAGGTAATCCTCAATCGCACTAAACCTGGCGAGGGTAAATAGGCCAAGCCAAAACCTCGGTCCCTTACCTTTGTTTCCCAATCCTTGAATTGCTCAGCCAGAAAGGATTCACCTATACCTTGCGTCATCAGTGTTTGATGATAAATTTCGCTGAGTTCAAAATGATCTTTTAACTTTGGAAATACCTCATCCATCATTATTCCTTTCATTTCGTAAGGAACACCTGGCATGCTAATTATGACACAGCCATCTTTCTCAAACCACATTCCACAGGCTGTTCCATGGTAATTGTGTAAAACAGTACAATCTTTTGGAAGTGCGGCTTGCTGTACATTAACGTCCAACATTTCTCTACCGCGCTTTGCAAAAAACTCTTCGATTCTAACCAAAACTTCAGGAACAATCTCAAGTTCAGTATTGAAATATTTTGTCAGCGTATGCTTGGTTAAATCATCTTTGGTCGGCCCTAAACCTCCTGTCATTAAAATTAAACCAACTTTAGTGCGCAGTTGGTCAATAGCCGTTATAATTTCCTCAGGGTCGTCTGCAATTGCCCAACTGGCATAAACAGGGATACCCCGAGATGACAATTCCTTGCCCAACCATGCTGCATTGGTGTTGACGGTTTGACCGATTAATAATTCATCACCGATCGAAATTATAGCTGCTTTCATATATCTACAAAACTAAGATTTTGTTCGTTTTATGGTCTCCAATTCTAGTAACATTCTATCTTCCAATATTAACAGGAGCCTAAACTGTAGATAATTTATGTAATACAACGAATTTCTTTTTTGACTTTTCATTAAAATTATGAATAATCTGCTAATTTTGATTCTATATTATACCAACCTCATGCTGAAAAATATAAATACACTACTCTTCATCTCCTTGATTACAATGACTTTTAATGGTTGCAAAAAAGGAGAAAACGACCCCTCATTTTCTTTACTTAGTCGCAAAGCTAGATTGACCGGTCAATGGGAAATGACGACCATGGAGTCAACCGTAGTAACCTCAAAAACTGGCTCAAATAACATTTCTACGACCACACAAAGTTTTGCAGATGGAAAATTGACTACCACCTATACCGATACGAATGGTACTCAAACACTTACACGCCGATATGTGACCAATTATGAATTTCAGAAAAATGGAAAATTCAACATTTTAATAGAAGATTATTATGAAACTGGTACTAAAAGAACTGAACAAAACATTGCTGGTACTTGGTTTTTTAATACTAAGAATAAAGAGTTAGAGCAAAAAAACAAGGAATTTGTTTCCATGAATATTACGAGCAATAAAACCATCTCTTATTATGAAAATGGCACTGCTTTTAATATTGATCTCAATGCGAATTTTGGCTTGTCTGAACTTTCATCCATTCAATTGAATCGACTGACCAATAAAGAACTCATTTTAACATTAGACGAAGCCATTAGCACTCAATTTGGAACAGGAAATAATGCAAGTACCTCTTTTCATACAAAAATTGGTGTACAAACTTTTACTAAAAAATAAACATGAAAACATCATCACTTCTTATAAATAGTACTTTATTTCTTTTGCTCACCTTTGTTTTTATTGGATGTAAAAAAGGCGAGGATGATCCGTTTGTATCCCTTCGCTCCAGAAAAGCAAGAGTAACTGGTTCTTTTGAGACTACTGGATTGGAATATAAATTTCAAGATAGCTCTTTTATTTTTACCGCTAGTTTGGTAGATGGTAAACTTCGTTTTACTGAATCCGAAGACGGTCAAGTAAACTCAGGCACTGTTCCCTATTCGAGTAGATATTTATTTGAAAAAGACGGTAAATATTCCATTCGTACAATAACTGGAGATGACACCGCTGCCATAGAAGGTTCTTGGGCGTTTTTAGGTAAAAATGGTGAACAAGACCTTAAGAATAAAGAAGCCTTGGTACTTACTGAAACAAGTATTACCACCGGGTCGGGTAATCTCTTTTTTAGCACAATAACTACAAACGGACGCACTAGTGACGTTTTTCGCTTACTACAATTGAAAGAGAAAGAAATCGTAATGACCCAAAAATACGAAGGGATTTACGATCAAATAAAATTTGAGAAAACAATCACCTTACAGAAAATGAAAGAGTAAAAGCCAAAACAAATAATTTCTTTGAAAAAGGCAACAGTTGGATTTAAATAATGGCAACACCTGACCATAAACAGAAGTAATCCACTCAATATCAACAAAAACAGGTTAGTCGCTGGCTGGCCTTTTTTTATGCCTTTAATTTGAATTTCGCTATGGATTCAATATGCCCGGTGTGAGGAAACTGGTCCACCAAACTAATTTTCTCCAAGCTATAACCTGCTTTAACCAGCGTATCAGCGTCTCTTGCTTGAGTAGATGGATTACAACTGATATAAACGATATTTGTTGCACCTAGATCAATTACCTTTAGCAAGGTTTTAGGGGCAATACCTGCCCTTGGAGGATCCAGAATGATTGTTCCTATTTTTCCTTGGAATTCGGGGTGTTCTCTTAAGAATTTCCCGACGTCGGCCGCGTAAAAATCGATTCCTTCAATTCCATTTCTTTCCGCATTTTTTCGTGCATCTATGATCGCTTCCTCCACTATATCTACTCCAACAATCGAAACATCAACTTTTCTTGTCGTTAATATTTGACCAATAGTTCCTGTGCCACAAAACAAATCCATCACTATTTCATCGGGATTCAATGGTTCTTCAAAAACATAATCCAAGGCCTTGTTGTACAAAAGTTCCGCACATTTTGGATTGGTTTGAAAGAAACTTTCCATGGAGATTTCAAACTTCAAACCGAGTAACTTCTCCTCTATTTTCGGTTCGCCAAAAAGCAAGGTTGATGAACCATTTTCAATTTTTGCTCGATCGGCAACATTGTCGTTAACAGTATGCCATAAACCAGCTATTCTACCAGGTAATAATTCTTTTACAAAAGCAGCAAATTGGTTGGCATCAAAGTTTTCAATACCTTCTGACGAAGTGACTAAGTTGAGCAACAAAGCATTTTCGGCAAAACTCTTACGAACCACAATATGGCGGAAAAACCCTTTTTTCTGTGGTGGATGCCAAGCAGGTAACTGTGTGTTTTGAAGATAAAGTCGAATTTCTTTTAATTTGGTTTCCCATTCCAAATCAAACAAACCACTTGCTTTGTCCAAGCTTTCAACCTTCCACCAAGTACCTCTTCGTTTGAACCCCAAAGCAAAAGCCTCATCTTTTTCTTCGCCAGTATGAATATCGTGCTCGATGCAGGAAAAACTGTATTCCATTTTATTTCTGTAATAAAAATGGTCGGGGGAACTGACTAATTCGTCAAATTTTTCAGAAATATCTTGAATTCCAGACAAACGACGAAAGGTTTCAAGAGTACTTTTTTTCTTTTCACTTTCTTGAATTTCAACCGGAACATAAATAAACGGACCACCAGAGATTTCTTGAAAGTTGGAAACAAGCTCTAAATCACTTCGCTCGATAACGTCTATCAGTTTAGCCTCGGCATATTTCTTTTTTTTCTTTTCTATGCGTGCACGAACCGTTTGTCCTGGGAAAGAATTATCTACAAAAACGATGTAATCTCCATTTTCTGTTGGAATCTTCGCAATTCCACGTCCGCCAAATGCATATTCAACGATTTTTAATTCAATAACTTCTCCGCGGTTCATTTTATGAAATTTTGCCCAAAAGTACGGATAACATGGTAATCGCCAATGCATCCTCAGAACTTCGTCAGCGGACTAAAACCGACAAGCTTTTTTTAGGGTTTTCTAGTTCCGATATCCAGAACCATCCTTTTTGAGTCATTTCCACCGCGACAACACCCTCTTCGGGTATCAAAATCTGCATGAAGGTCTTCCCTACCACATCAGTTACAACCAATGTAGTCTTTGGTTTTCCTTTTACGACAAGCAAACCATCGGTTGGGTTCGGATAAATAAAAAGATTGTTTTGCAGGATCTCACTTGTAAATCTCATCAAGCTATTGGTTCGTTGATAATCCTCCTTTATTCCAGAAACACTATATAAATGATTTTCTATTGAAAAAGTACTAGAGCCTTTTATAGGTCCAATGGGTGAATCAGAAGTTTTTATCCAATGTTCATTTTCATTTAAGATATACACCTCTTTGGAAAATTGATTCGACTCATTTATTCCGCCAATGACCATTCCAACGCTTGAGTTGCCTATTCCCTCTGCGTATTCTAATTCTCCACCTGGAAAAGTATCAATTGCCTTCCAAGTTGAAGTAAGTACTTGAAAGCTATAAAAATCACTATAAATGGTTTTGTTTGCGTTTTGATCTACAGAATACCCCAAGCCTACATACGCTTTTTCGCCGATTGTGAAAAAAGCCGATTCACGGCGCTCATGACCTCCAAAATCTGGCAATTGTGTCCATGTATCATCCTTTGGATTGTACCTCCAGAAATCTTTAAAAAAACCAACTCCATTCGTCCCTGTACCCAAGTACCCATTCCCCAGAACAGCAAATGCTGCCATCGACCAACGCGGGGCGCCAGGAAAGTCATTTAATTTTTTCCATGAATCAGAGCTTGCCGTATATTCCCAAACATCCTTTAAGATTGTTCCATTCGGCTCAATTCCACCAACAATATAGGCTAAATCATTGATCACAAATCGTCCAGCATATTGCCTTGCAGGACCTGGAAAGTCATTTAATTTTAGCCAACTATTCTCGTCAACTGAATAGCGAAAAACGAAATTTGATTCTTGGAAACCGCCATTGTTACCCGTGGTTAAAAACCCATGTTTCCCTATAGAAAAAGCAATTGCATCATCCTTTCCTAACCCCGGATAGGGAGACATTATTTGCCATTGAGATAGCAAAGTAATTGGCGAGAATAAAAACAGAAAAACGAATTTCTTTTTCAATGAAAACGCTCTTAAAAGGTTCTTCATGAGAATTTAAACGACAAAAAGTCAAATAAATTTCATTAGATCATTCCACGAATGACTCCTTTGTCGGAAGACTTAATGAAATTCAATATTCCATCGCGGAGTTCGCACTGTTCAATATTCTCTTTTACTTGCTCTAAGCCTTTTGAAATATTATTGTTTTGAACATAGATGATTCGGTAAATATCTTCTATCATTCGAACCTGTTCGTCGGTCATTCCTCGTCGTCTTAAACCAACCGAATTTACACCCGCAAAAGTCATAGGTTCACGTGCAGCTTTGATATACGGCGGGACATCCTTTCGAATTAAAGAAGCGCCACCGATAAAGGTATGAGCACCTATATGCACAAATTGCTGAGCAGCAGCCTTTCCTTCAATGATTGCATAATCATCGATAGTTACGTGTCCCGAAAGCCCAACGTAACTTGCTAAAATCACATGATCGCCAATTTGACAGTCATGTGCTACGTGGACATACGTCATTAGTAAGCAATGGCTACCTATTTTTGTCGACCATTTGTCAGCTGTGGCGCGATGGATCGTTACGTGTTCTCTAATCTTTGTGTAATCTCCAATTTCAACGGTAGTATTCTCCCCATCAAATTTCAAATCTTGTGGAATTACACCTATTACAGCACCTGGAAATATTTCACAATGCTTGCCAATTCTTGTTCCCGGATAAATTGAAACATTGGAGTGAATGATAGTTCCTTCGCCAATAATCACATCGTCGTAGATATGGGCAAACGGTTGAACTGTTACTGAAGCTGCAAGTTGGGCTCCTTCAGCGATATGGGCTAAAGGACTAATCATGCAATTGCCTTTTCAGAAGTTTCAACTTTGTCTTTTACAACTTGGGCTAACATTTCTGCTTCCATCACCAAAGTTCCGTTTACATAGGCCTTACCAGCCATATTTACCAAACCTCTGCGTATTGGACTCATCAAAGTCAATTCAAAAACCAAGGTATCGCCAGGCAAGACTTTCTGTTTGAATTTAACATTATCAATTTTCATGAAATAAGTAGAATACAAATGAGGATCCTCTACTTTCGATAGGGCAAAAATACCTCCAACCTGCGCCGTTGCTTCAATTTGTAAAACACCCGGAAAAACAGGATTTCCAGGAAAATGTCCCTGAAACATTGGTTCATTCATCGTTACATTCTTCACTCCTACGATAGAATCATCTGTAATTTCCATGATTTTGTCGACCAATAAGAAAGGATAACGGTGCGGCAACATTTTTTCGATGTCGTTAATATCGTACAACGGTGCTTTTGTTAAATCAAAATGCCTTCCGTTTTTTTCTTGTTTTTTGATTTGCTCTTTTAATACTTTGGCAAATCGAACATTCCCCGAATGACCAGGACGAGCTCCCAAAATATGCGCTTTGATTGGTCGGCCGAGTAGTGCCAAATCTCCAACTATGTCCAACAATTTATGACGTGCCGGTTCGTTTTCGAATTGAAGTTTTGTACTATTCAAAACCCCTATTCCGTCAACCGTAATTTTTAAATCTTCTTTCCCTAACAATTTTGCCAAACGGTTTAATTCTTCAGGATTCACATCTTCTCGTTCTACTAAAACGATTGCATTGTCCAAATCGCCTCCTTTAATCAAGTTGTTCGACGCTAGAAACTCCAGTTCTCTTAAAAACACAAAAGTACGGCAAGGAGCAATCTCTGCTTTAAAATCAGCCAATTGATACATGCTTGCATGTTGTGTGCCTAAAACAGGGGATTTATAGTCAACCATTACAGTAATTCGATAATGATCATCCGGAACCGCTAGAAACTCGATGCCTTTTTCAAGATCTTCCCATTTCAAATTCTCAGTCAATTCGAAATAGTTTCTATCGGCATTTTGTTCCACCAAACCTACAGCTTCAATCGCTTGAACAAAAAGCAATGAACTTCCATCCATAATAGGAATTTCAGGTGCATTCACTTGAATTAGAGCATTGTCAACTTGCATACCATAAAGTGCCGCAAGTACGTGTTCAGTGGTATATACCCTTGCCCCATTTTGTTCTAGGGTTGTACCTCTATCGGTTGCAACCACTAAATCGCAATCCGCTTTTATAATTGGTTGTCCCTCTAAATCAACACGTTGAAACTTATACCCGTGGTTTTCAGCCGCCGGTAAAACACTTAAGTTTACTTTCTCGCCGGTATGTAATCCGATTCCAGATAGGTGAATAGGTTCCTTGATCGTTTTCTGTTTATCAGCCATTTTATTCCTTCGTTAACGATTTTAGTTTTTGTTCTAATTCTTGTAGTTTGGTCAAAATATAAGGTAATTTTCGGAAACCAAAATACGACTTTTTAAAGTCTTCCATCGGTATTCCAGGAGATCCCATTAATGTTTCTGCTTTTCTCACATTACCAGGTATTCCTGATTGAGCAACAATTCTTGTTTGGTCGGCAATCGTAATATGGCCACTGATTCCAGCCTGTCCGCCTATCATCACGCTTCTACCAATTTTTGTGGAACCAGCTATTCCTACTTGTGCAGCCATTGCGGAATTTTCGCCTACATCCACATTGTGTGCGATGTGAACTAAATTATCAATCTTTACTCCTTTACGAATAAAGGTGGAGCCTAAAGTAGCACGATCGATTGTAGAATTAGAACCAATCTCTACATTGTCTTCAATCACAACGTTGCCAATTTGTGGCACTTTGGAGAAAACTCCTTTTTCGTCGGGCACGAAGCCAAAACCATCCGCACCTATAACTACGCCAGCATGCAGGGTGCAATTATCTCCGATTTTACAATCGTTATAAATTTTTGCTCCTGGGTGGATTGTACAATTTTCACCAATGGTTACATTTTCACCTATAAATACTTGCGGATAAATGGTCGTATCCTTGCCAACTTTAACACCTGCAGAAATATACGAGAAGGCTCCAATAAATAAGTTTTCACCTAAAATGGCTTTTTCATCAATATGAACTTGTTCTTCTATTTTAGCTTGTTTTTTAGTCATTTGACTATACACTTCCAAAAGCTTGGCAAAACAAGCATGTGCGTCATCTACGCGAACAAGGGTCAAGGTGCCTGGTAACTCTTTATTTTTTTCAAACGTTTTGTTGACGATACAGATCGTTGATTTTGTTTGATAAATATATTCTTCGTACTTGGGATTAGCAAGGAAAGAAAGGCTTCCTGGCACACCTTCTTCAATTTTAGACAAACCAGAAACAGACGCTGTTGGGTTTCCTTCAACAACTCCATTTAATATTCCAGCAATTTGTTCGGCTGTAAATTCCATAAGTCAAAGTTAAAAACTTTAGTATTCTGACAAATTTTACCTTCTTGCATTTATGCAATGACCATTGTCAATTACATTGCAATGTGTCGGCGCCCGAAAACTTTGTTATGTTAATTTTATTCTTGTACCAAATAGCATCCAAAGAAATTGGTTCGTTATTTTCATCCATAAATACCAGTCGGTGCAATGGTTTCGCGATTTTTACAAAATTGGAAGAATCAAAATCAATCCACGTTGATTTCTTCATCAAACTTTGAATTTTACCTTCTTTTTGCCATTTCTTTTGTTCAATGAAACAGCTCATATTTTCTGTCGAATCCACGTAAATCAGGTGCTTTTCATTCGGAAATCGCAGTACTTTTGCTCTTCCTTTGAGCTCACTAGAGCGATTTTCCTTCTTTAGGTATACTGCTGAAATGAAACTTTCTTCGGGCAATGTGAAATAAAGTGAAGTTTCGTCTAAGTCAATTTTGTATCGCTTATTGATCCCAGATTTATCACTTTCTGAAAAAGCTACATCACCTTCATTTAGGAATTTCAAGATGTCCTTTTCAGTCATTTCCAAGCGAGCGAAGGCAGCTTCTTGATTCTCAGGAATAACAATTAATCTTTCCAGAATTGCGTTTTTCACTCTGTTATCTGGCAACCAAGTACATCCTCTATTCTTAAAAAAGAAAACGACAAAAATTAAACCAATTCCGAAGCCTATACCGTAATATTTCAGGCGTTTTGTAAATGAAGTCATGTGACCGTAAAATTACATATTTTAACGCTTATCACGGATTTAATACGGTGAATTAAATTGTTTAAAAAACAAAAAACCTCACTAAAAGCGAGGTTTTTCAATTTCTATGAACTACTGATTATAAAATCGCGTCCAATTTGCTAGTCAATTGTGACTTAGGCACTGCTCCTACTGATTTATCTGCAATTTCTCCATTCTTGATGAATAAAATTGTTGGAATGTTACGTACACCGAATTTTCCTGAAACTCCAGGGTTCAAATCAACATTTACTTTTCCAATGATTGCTTTACCTTCATATTCGGTATGCATTTCATCGATAACTGGCCCGATCATACGACACGGTCCACACCATTCTGCCCAAAAGTCAACAACTACTGGTTTATCTGATTTTAATACTACTTCTTCGAAGTTTGCATCTGTGATTTCTATTGCCATTTTTTCTGTATTTATTTAAATTGATGTGAATTTTCTTCACTAAATTAATCTTTCCTTCTTAGTCAATATTGTTGCCAAAGTATTTTTTATGGACAATTTGACAGTCTAACGAGGATTTTCAATCCTCATTTTTTTAATTGTTTTTTGATTATCGGTAACAATTTGATAATAATAGTCTCCATTTTGTTCGGTTAAAGAATCAAATCGAACAATTGTACCACCTGGTGTTGCATTGCGTTCATCGATCACTGTCACCAGTTCTCTCTCGCTATTCAAAAGTTCTAAACGAACGGTTTTGGGTGATTTCAACTCGTAAAAAAATTCAATTTCACCTTTACAAGGTTGATTTTCTAAAGTGTAAAGAACTGCATACTCCGCCTTATTGGGAACACCTTTTCCTAAATAAGCAAGTAGCTTTTTATAGGCAATTACGAGAACTAAAATTGAAAGACTTACGGTTAGTACACCTAACAAAATATTGGTAAAAGAATAAATCAATAACATATTTAAAGTGATATTATACCCTCAATTTTTTGGGCTTCTTGATAACGCGCCATGATAGCTTCTACATTGAGCATCATTTCTTTGGCACTAATACTGACAAACTTACCATTCTTTGAAGGATGCATCACAATTTCTGCAGTTTCATCAAACAAAGCAGTTGTTTTGGCCACCTTTTCGGGAGTGTTTTCCACAATGAATTTAAAGAGATATACATTGGGCCACTCTTGTAAGGCTAACTGGTCTTTTAAACTATCAAATGTGCTCATTCATCCTTTCTTTTCGATGTTGCAAAAATAGTCTATTCAACTCGAGACATAAAAATTCTTTTCCCGAATAATCCATCTCAAATGCATCTTTTACAGAAAATCCATTTTGCTTTTCTAGCATTTTCAAGGCTTTTGTTATTTCCATCGCATCCGTTTCTTTTGACAATAAAACATCAGTTCCCATGTCAACAACTTCTAATTGAAGGAAAAGATGTTCTGCAAAATTCTGATGGTATTTCAGTAATTCTTCCGCCGTATGAACTAAGGATGCAATTGAATTCGCTTTGTAACAATCCAACAAAAGACTATTCTTACCTTGCAAGTACGACTTGAAAACATCCTGTAAACTTCCCTCAAATGCGTCATTCACTTTTACCTCAAAATCTACATCTTTTTGTTCTAAGTGTGGAAATAATGCGATGACTGCATTCTTTCTTAACTCCATTTTTTTTATCCTCGCTTGGTAAATTGCACTCAGAATGGGTTTCGAACGAAAAAAAGTTTTATCCTCAAAAAGTGTCAATTCATAAACCTCTTCAGCCTCTTGACCTTCGGGAATATTAAAAAACAAAGTAGGTTGATCCATTACTTGGGTTGACCAGAATTTTTTCTCATTCGAATATTTAGGAATTCAACCAACATCGCATAAACCATTGCAAAATAGATATATCCTTTTGGTATTTCTTGCCCGAAAGCTTCTGCCACTAAAACTGCACCAATAGTTACTAAGAATGCCAAGGCCAACATTTTAATTGTCGGACGCTCATTGATAAAATCGCTTATCGGCTTGGCAAAAATCATCATTACTATCATGGAAATTATTACAGCGGCATAAATGATAACAATTGGATTTCCACCTGTATCTTTAGCAATTCCGTTGGTCATACCGATCGCAGTAATAATGGAGTCAAAACTAAAAACGATATCCACCAATAAAATTTGAACAATTACTGCTGAAACACCTCCTTTTCTTGGACTTTTTAATTCGTGAGCATCTCCAACAATATTGCTGTGCATTTCGATTGTACTTTTATAAATCAAGAATAAACCACCGAATAATAAAACCAAACTCTGGCCAGTAAAGGAGAAATCAAAAACAGTGAATAAAGGCTCTGTCATTCCCATTATGTAACCTACGACCGTCAATAAGAAGATACGAATGACTAGGGCCAATGTCAAACCGATATTTCGTGCTTTTCTCTGCTCCGACCGTTCTAATTTGTCGGTGATAATTGAAATGAAAATGATATTGTCAATACCCAAAACTATCTCCAAAAGAGAAAGCATTAAAAGGTAGAATAAACCTTGTGTAGTGGCGAGAAGGGCAAAATCTAGACTCATGTGTTTTTTTTTGCGAAATTACGAAATATTTGTCCAGATAACTGCTGTTTTTAGCAAGAGTCAAATTAGGAAAACAGGAAAAATCAGATGAACGAAATACGCCTTGTTTTTCTAGCCTCAGAGGAATTTATGCGGGTTTAATTTTCTGAAAAAACTCTTTCAAAATTTCTTCATTCGCTATATCAATAGTGTCAATTTCAATTAATTGAGGTAAACCTTCCCTGTCAAACTGCCAAAACATTTCCAAAGTCTCCTCCAAAGCATTTATAGAATCAACACGCTGATATTGAATATTAAAGGTTTCGCAAATACCCTTAGCAGAATGTGCATGTTCGGCCACAAAATAAGGTAAATACTGACTGGTAGAACCTGGTCCCGGGATGATTTTAAAAATACCTCCCCCACCATTATTGATTAATATAATTCTCAAATTAGGTCCCAAATGTTGATTCCACAAAGCATTGCTGTCGTAGAAAAACGAAACATCTCCTGTTATCAAAACGTTCCAATCTTCAGGACTACCTGCTGAGAAACCACAAGCCGTACTCGTACTGCCGTCAATACCACTTGTGCCGCGATTGGAAAAATAACGAACATTTGAAATCGGATCAAACAATTGACTGTATCTAACAACAGAGCTATTTGCTAGGTGCAAAACACTAAATTCTGGTATAAAATCAAATAGTGTGTGGAAAACGGATAGGTCAGAATAAGGAACATTTGCAAAGTATTCCTCGACCTTCATTTGTATCGAAAAATCAATAGATTTCCAAGTTTGGTTGAAACTAGACGACTCAAAACGTTTCCAATTTTTTGCAACTCTTAAAAAATCAACTTCTTCTATAGTCAATGATGTTTTATTCAAACGATAGGTATTCATCTCTGGAAAAGCTGATCCTACTCTCCAGTGCATGGTTTCGGGTTTGGAGCGCAACCAAGCCTTTATTCTTTTTGAAACGACAGCACCTCCTAGTGTGATTAACAAATCGGGATAATAATCATCCGTTGAAGTACCTAGTCCTTCCAAAGTTCTATCTATACAATGAATAAAACGTTGGTGTTTTAAATTTGAGGTGTTTTCAACCAAAACAACAATTGAAGGATCATTTGAGATTTCCTCCAAAAACAATTGAACAAAACGATTTGGTGGTAGTTGCCCTACCAAAATCATCTTTTTCTTGGAGCCTTCCCATTTTGATTGTAATTGGTTCCATGGTAAATCCAAAAGTGGTTTTTTGATAAATTTTGGAATTGTCTTTACCGCCAAGGGCTCTACTACATTGTACAATGGCTCTTCGAGCGCAAAGTTGATATGAACCGGTCCTTTCCAATCACCTAACATCACTTCTTGAAGGTTGATCAGGTCCTCAAAAACGTTGTTTTCAAGCTCTTTTATACTAAGGTTATCAGAAAGTGCAAGTTGAGCTCGGACGTGATTTCCAAAAATATTTTCTTGCATGATTGTTTGTCCATCACCATGATTTATCCATTCTTGTGGGCGATCTGCTGAAATCACAATAAGCGGTATCGACTGATAAAAAGCTTCTGTTACTGCTGGATAATAGTTTGCAACGGCTGAACCACTCGTACAAACCACTGCCACCGGAAGGTTAGAAGCTTGAGACAAACCCATTGCGAAAAAACCAGCAACTCGCTCGTCGTGAATTAAATAACACTTTATTAATGGGTGTTCATCAAAGGCAATACACAGTGGCGCATTTCTACTTCCTGGAGAGATTACAACCTCTTTTAAACCAATTGAAATTAGATTTTCAACTAAAAAATGAACGGAATATTTATCGCTGGTAAGTTGTTTTTTCAATCCATTAATTTTTTAATAACATCACTTAATGTTTTTGATTTCTCTTCTGTTTCAATCCATTCATCCTCGGGTATGCTGTCCGAAGTATAACCACCACCAACGTACAAATACGCTTTACCAACTTGTATTTGACAACATCTTAAGTTGACATATAGCCAACTGTGATCTGGTCCAATTTCACCTAAAAAACCAGTGTACAGTTGTCGTGGATTATGTTCCAAACTTTGCAACAAATCAATCGCCTCTTTTGTAGGTACACCTGCTACAGCAGGAGTTGGATGTAATTCCTTTGCAATTTCGAAGGCTTTTTTTGAATCGCTTAAAAACGAGAAATCTGTGCGCAAATGTTTTACCGGTCCCGCTTCAACATCAAAAGGTCCATGCGCTTCAATTTCTTCCAGGTCCATTAAATACAACTTCTTTTCTATGTATTCAGTAACTAAATTTTGCTCTACTATTTCTTTGTCCGACCATTCTTCTGCCAATTGAAGTTTTTTCTTGGTACCTGCCAGCGACATGGTATATCCTTGTTTTTGGTGCATCGACAACAAGATTTCTGGCGTCGCACCTATCCAAGTTCCAAACAATCTACTACTTGCTAAATAGACAAATGCATTGGGGTACGTTTCAATTAACTCTTGAAAAAGTAACTCCGTTTTAGATTCGTCAAAGTGGATTCCCTTAACTCTGGAATAAACTGCTTTTGATAAACCAAACAGATTAAAACTATTCAGTAAGGTTTCGGCTCCTATTAAGTATTCTTTTTTAGAAACGACATATGGCGCATTCGACTTGAAGTGAAAACGCTGTTTTTCGTCTTCATGTTCTTCAAAAAAGTAAACCTCTTTGTGATGAAAATCGGAGATTACAAAGCCCGACTCCTCCATTTTTGGCGGCCGCAAGCGAAAGGTTCCAAACTTCTTTTGAACCACCTTTCCTGGAATTCTATATGTCAGAAATTCACTCATTTTTTTGAAACAATCATTACCGTTAATCTTCCCGTACAAATTAATTTATTCGTCGATTCGTCTGTAATATCCACTTGCCAAACATGCGTTCTCTTTCCGGCATGAACAATTTTCCCCAATGCTTTCACTGATCCTGACTTCACAGAACCCAGATGGTTGGCGTTAATTTCTATGCCCACCGGAGCTTGAGTTTCTGTATCAATTAGTAAAGCAGAACCCATCGAACCAATACTTTCTATTAAGGCAGCACTTGCACCACCATGCAACAAACCCATTGGTTGGTGCACTTTTGGGTTCACCGGCATACTTGCAATAATATAATCATCACCAACCTCCAAACATCTAATACCCAAAGTTTCCATCAAGGTATCAGCAAACATTCTATTGATTGATTCTACAGATACAGGTTTAAGCTTCATGACACAAAAATAGTGAAAGTCTCCTTTCGCTTACTAAACTCTCGAATATAGAATTAACAATTGGGAGAAAGAAAGGTTGATTGAATAAAATTCTAAATTTGTAGCATGTTTGATCCTAATGTTTCTCTAAAGGAGTTTAATACCTTCGGCATATCAGTAAAAGCAGCAAAATTTACAAAATTCGGCAATCTTGCTGAGTTAAAATCAGCTTTCGATATTATTAAATCGAATCCTATGCCGTTTTTGATTCTTGGCGGAGGAAGTAATTTGCTCTTAACCAAAGATTTCGAAGGGTATGTCTTGAAAAATGAATTGACCGGTTTTTCTGAACAAATGATTGATTCAAAGACAGGGATTTTAGAAGTTGGTGCTGGGGAAAACTGGCATCAATTTGTTTTGAAAACAATTGAAAACGGTTGGTGCGGACTCGAAAATCTCTCCTTGATTCCGGGCAATGTAGGTGCTAGTCCGATGCAAAATATTGGCGCCTACGGGGTTGAAATTAAAGATCATTTTGAATTTTTAGAAGCGTTTCACATTGAATCGGAAGAGATTCACAGGTTTTCTGCTCAAGACTGTAATTTCGGATATAGAGAAAGTGTTTTTAAGCGAAAATTGAAAAATCAATACGTTATTACGAAAGTAGCGTTTCGACTTACGAAGGATTTCAATGCGCAAACGGCTTATGGAGCCATCAACGATGAGCTGAAAAGAATGAATATTCTTGAACCTACCGCTAGAGACGTTAGTAATGCCGTGATCAATATTCGTCAAAGTAAATTACCCGATCCTAAAGAAATAGGAAATGCTGGTAGTTTCTTTAAAAACCCCGTTGTTCCAAACGAAGTAGCAGAAAAAATCAAAGCAAAATTTCCTGAAACTCCTGTATATGAGGTTCCCGGTTCGGATGAATTTAAAAAATTAGCTGCCGGCTGGCTGATTGAAACAGCTGGTTTAAAAGGGCATACAATCGATAATCACGGTGTTCATAAAAAACAAGCATTGGTCCTTGTTAACTATGGTGGAGCCACTGGCAAACAGATTTTCGACCTATCGACACATATTATTCAGACCATCAATGAAATGTTTGGTGTTGAATTAGAACGCGAAGTAAATATTCTCTAATTAGAGAAAATCATTCTTTTGGAATCAATCAAATTACCATCTAGTTCCAAGGTATAGATGTAGCTTCCAGTTTTACCGTACCCGTGTTCATATAAAATTTCGTTCATACCTGCTTTTAGCTCAATTTCTAACTTTTCCACTTCCTTACCGGTCATATCAATAATTCGAATTGTTGCTATTTTATTACTCAATTCAGCACTAGCATTGATCCCAATATAGGTTGCTTCGTCGAAAGGGTTGGGTCTGTTTTGTAAAAGCTCAAGACCTGTTTCTTTTATTTTTTCCTCAAGTGCT
>JAHKAT010000232.1 GCA_018825925.1 Bacteroidota bacterium
CTGCTTGTGTTGACTAACTACTATTTAATCGCTATGTATTTCTCGGCGGAGAGACTTAAGTTTGGATTTATATTTTTGGGTTTGTCGTTTTCGGCAATACAAGCCCGTATCACAAAATAATCATCTGTGTAAAAATCGTCTATCCATTTAAAAAAATATTCTTTGTAACTTCTATCTCTCGCAGAGACAGCATTGTTTTTTATCTCAACCGGTTTCGGTTTAGTTTTCAAAAAGGTTATGATTCTTCCAACTTCTGCAATGGGAATGTTTAATTTTTCTTCTCTTATCTTCATTCGTTGTTCTGCTTTTTTGTAGCTATCTTCAAGTTTTTCAACTTCATTGTCCCGCTCATCTTCTAATGCACGGATTTTTTTACGATAAACGTCATACGTTATATGACTTTCTTTTTTGTTTGTTGCCTCTCTTAATAAAGAAAGGTCGTTTTTAAGGGTTGCAATTTCCTTTTTGCTTTTTTTGTATTGTTCAATTAGTTTCATGGTGTAATAGTGTTTAAAGTTAATAAATTAGTTAGTTGATTTTTTCACTTGTAATTTTACAAACTCAATCAATTGTTCAATACTTTTTACTTCTGCTACTTCATTCCCGAAATTATTGAGGTTGGAAATTGAATTTTGTGGAGCTTTGAATAACTTTTTACCTGTATCATAAAATAATTCCCCTTTGTTTAAATCTCCGGGTGTAAAGGTTATGCCAACAATCGTCCTGTTAGCTCCTTTTTTATGAGCAAATACCGGACATTCGCAACGTAGCCCGAAATTATTTAATTGCTTTTCGCTTTCAAAATCCCAATCTAAATCAGGGGTTTGTTTAGCAATTTCTTTGAGAATAGGTAAAAGTAATTCATTCATCCATGATGGATAGTTGATGTTATTTTCTTTTTTCTCCAATCGTTTTATTTTCCTGTTCAATTTTTCAATTTTTTCAAGGCATCGGTCTGTTTTTCCTCTTACTTCTTTTACTTCATTTTCGTATTGTGTTTTTAATACGATGTAGTTTTGCTGTGCTTCTGTGAAGCTGTGCTTTGTGGTTTTCATGGTGTGTTTAGTTTGTGAGGGCTTGCCCTCTGGTTAATTATATTAATTAGTAAATTTGAGAAATTGAAATTTTCTTATAAAAACATTACCCTCCCTTGCCGGGCAAACATAATTAAAGGCAATTACTTCATTTGTAGGCTGCCCCCTGTAAGTTCCTCTAAATTTAACGTAATCATAGTCCTCGCCTTCTACAAATGGATGTTTCATAGTATAGGTGCTACCATAATACTCAATACGGAAAATTGATCCGGCTATTCTCATAACATCAGCCCAAGCATTAATCTTTTCCTGCCCATTAGCTATTAATAGGGCTTTTTTAAAATCTTCGGGTGTTGCATAAGTTTTCATGGTGTAATAGTTTTGAATTTCTGCGATTATTCGCATTGCGGGGCTGTCAGTAATGAATTGAGAAACGGCTAACCGTTCAGCCCCTTTGTGTTAAATAGCTTGTCTTGCGTTATGGTGCTTTATGTGTCCGTGAATAGCTTGTTGTCCTTCTTTAACTGCTTTTTCAAAACAGTCAGGGCAGGTCATTTTCCCTGTTCCTTCTATCATTGTCCATGCTGGTTCTTTACTTGCTCCGATAAAAAAACCAACTTCTTTTTTTTCTTTTCCGCAATAGTCGCAAATTTGTTTCATGGTGTATAATTATTTGGTGTTTCTCGCATTATTGCGATTGCGGGCTGTCCGGTGTCGCTCCGGCTTGCGGTCATTCCGCCAGCCCTGATGGTTACTTTTCATATATATACATAAATAAAGGTGTGCAGGATCAACCGTCATCAAGTACGTGAATTTTCACCCTTACATTTTTGTAGTTGCCCTGTATTCCGTAAAATCCATACGCTGCGGATGGTTCTTTACTCAATCCAAATCCGCCACCTATGGCAATTTTATCAACTTTTGGGATGTTTAACTCTTTGATAACGTGCTTTATTCCCATTCCAGGCATTAATCCAACCGTTAAGCCGGTGCCTATTTCCTGCCATTGCAGGTTTTTAGCTTCTTTTAATACCTTTTCTTTATCTTCCGGTGTTTGTAGGTATTCATTACCTACGTTTGTCCAGTCTGTTTTGTAAGTTTCTGTTTTCATGGTGTTTGGTGTGTTTGTATTGGTTAATGATTTTAGTTTATTTAGGGCTTTCGCAAATAACCCC
>JAHKAT010000233.1 GCA_018825925.1 Bacteroidota bacterium
ACTTGGCCTGCTGATAGAATTCACAGGGCATAAATCATCCTTTTACTTTTTCGAAAGAAATAATTCATTGATGTTACACCCGTAAATGTTGCTAGGACTTGGTATTTCAATTAGATGCACACTCAAAATCAAAGCTAACAAATCCCGAAATAAAAATCTCTCCTTCATTTTTGCAGAAATAAAAAAAGTGCTTGTAAACAGCTTATTCTGTGCATGGTACGGTATATCGGACAGTTTTGCGTGGAATTTTGGTAGATGTTGCTGCCCATTAAATCGTTGGTGGAGTGGGTAAATTGGGAAATCCATTCATTTTGTAAGAGATTGACAATTAGATAAGTATGATTTTTAAATTGTTGATAAGTTTTCTTTCATTATTATCTTACTAACTCCTTTCAAACCCTATGTTCCTTAATCGGAACGCTATGTTGTAATGGGTGGATAGGGGATGGCGGTGAAGCATTACCTTTATCAATTCGTTCCCTTTAAACTATCCTTAAACTTAAGATAAATTTGTGATTCTAAATAAATTGGATGATGTACATCTTTTCTATCAGGTTGGAATATTAATAAACGTACATCATTTTTACCCGTATGAGTGCGTTTCAAGCGAAATTCTGTTACATTATTTTCATTAAAATATATGGTGTCGAATTTGCCTGATTTTGATTTAAAGCCTTTATCGAAATCTGAATACAAAACGTAGTTCTTAGAATTTACAGGAAAAGGGGCGAATAATGTTACAGATATATACACCTCTGAATTTTCACTATAGAAACCGTGGTCGCATTGATTTGATAAATTATCTAAAATCTCACCCGTTGAGTCAAGTACAAGCCAAGTATTAAGTTGTGATCCAATCTCAGAGTTGGATAAATATTGATTTATTTGTATTCGTCCATTTGGTAGAACTTCAATTGATCGTTTTAAATTATCATGTATGATACTTATTTCTTTAAAAGTTGTATCATCGATTATCAACTTTTTACCGTTAAGACCCTGATCCTTAATTTTTAATCCATCAACATTACAACTTTGAAAAGTCAGTAAAAAGCTCAATACTAGCGATAGATAACTAAGTTTTTTGATTGTCATAATTCAAGTTTTAATTCACGTAAAGCGTATCACGCTTCTGCGAAAGTTTACCATTGTTTTGTTTTAAGGCTTCTTTTCTGTTTTGTTTGCTTGTCATTGTAGATGTGCCCCCTTGCTGATTTTTAACTTTTTCAGCAACAATGATAGAATCACCTTTATTTATAAAAGGCTCACCTGTTCCTAATCCACCGACTCCACCATTTGGAGACTCCACACCTAATTCTTGAGCTTTTTCTCCCATACCTACTAAATCCTTTATTTTATCAGGCAAAGGACTGCCTAAGCTACCTCCACCTAAAGCTCCTAATGTTTCAATAAATTCATCTATGTTATTCTCGCCATCAACAAATTTTGACTTCTGTTTTGTTGGACTTGCTCCACCAGAAGAAGATGTTAAACGTACTCCTCCACGTTGATAATCACCTTTACCTTCATATGAACTTTCTCCCGCTTCATAGATTGTGCCCTCATCCTCTGCACCCATTGCATATTCTCTATCTTGTATACCATCCTCCCATTTTACAACTGGTTTCGTGAAAACTTTTTCAGATAATACTTTTCCATCATTGGAAACAACAATTTTGGTAGTTTTAGAGTAAAAATTCCAACCATTGGATACAGATCCGAAATTAGCGTCAGCTCTGGGGCCAGTAGAATAATAAACATCTTCTTTTACCAAGTAATCAGCAGTGCGAATAAGTTTGCCTTTTTCATTATAGAATTGAATTCTTTCAAATTCATCCCTCCCATCTGGATCAGAATAAAGAATGGGACAGTTGAGCATGGCTTTATAGGGACTTTGGTCAGGTTGTTTATAATTTAAAGGATCGGTTTTGAACCATCTCCCAACTCTCGGATCAAGCATTCTTGCACCAAAGTCATAACTATTTCCCTTACCCTTGATTTCATCGTCTTTTTCCATACCGTTAAACCCGTGGCGATAATCGCTAACCGACTGTGTACGAGAGTCTAAGGCAACACCAAAGGGAGAGTAATCGCTCATAGAGTTTAGCTTCACTCTATAGCCTGACGGAGAGCCGCCTTCATTTCCTTGAGGTATCAATACATCTTTAAATGTCATTAATACGTTACCCAAATGATTAGATATAGCGTATTGCCTTTGATCTATGAGTTGGGTGTAGGCTGAATTTGTTGGTGGATTTGCTGCCAACATATCCACTGACTTTTCATAGGTACCAAGCAAACTTGAGCCGTATATGTTACGTTCTATTTGATGAATGGATGCGGCACTATTTTCAATCTTAACCTCATACATAGATAACTGATTTCCTTGAGCATCCAGTATATAATAGGTGCTTTTTTTCAACAGCAAAGATTGACCATCGTAAACATTTTTGGCTATTCTTTCCTCGCTCAATCCTTTCCTTCCGGGCGGGGAGCTCGCCATCACAAGCTGCGCTTGCTCTTCCATTGCATCATAGTCAAACTCTATATATTTATGCGTCT
>JAHKAT010000234.1 GCA_018825925.1 Bacteroidota bacterium
CATTTCGCCTACACTTGCCACACAAGAAGTAGAGCAATTCATTACTACACCAGTAGAGCTGTCTCTTCAGAATCTTCAAAAGGTAGAAGAAATAAGATCCATTTCTCGTTTTGGTCTTTCCGTAATTACTGTAGTTTTTGAAGAAAACTATGATATATACTTAGCCCGTCAGTTGGTTACAGAACGCATTAAGGAAGCAGAGAACGCAATTCCTCAAGGTTTAGGAACACCTGAAATGTCGCCAATCTCAACGGGTTTAGGAGAAATATATCAATACGTCGTTCGACCGAAAAAAGGTTATGAAGACAAATACTCTTCCTCCGACCTCAGAACAATTCAGGACTGGATAGTGAAAAGACAACTATTAGGTATTGAAGGTGTGGCTGAGATAAATTCAATGGGAGGATACCTAAAACAATACGAAGTTGCCGTCAAGCCCGATTTGTTAAAGTCCATGGGAATAAGCATTACAGATGTTTTTATAGCACTTGAAAAAAGCAACGAAAACACAGGTGGCGCATACATTGAGAAAAATTCAAATGCCTACTATATTCGCTCGGAAGGTCTTGCTAAATCACTAGAAGACATAGGGAATATTGTCATTAATGAAGAAGGTTCAATCCCTATATTAATCAAAGATGTAGCCCAAGTACAATTTGGAAAAGCACCACGTTATGGAGCACTAGTGCGTGACGGCAAAGAAGTTGTTGGTGGAAAAGTGATGATGTTTAAAGGGGCAAATTCATCAGAGGTTACCGAGTTGGTTAAGGAAAGAGTGAAACAAATTCAAAAATCGTTACCTACTGGAGTAGTTATTGACCCTTATTTAGTCCGAGATAAATTAGTGACCACAGCAATAGGAACAGTTGAGAAAAACCTCATTGAAGGAGGTTTAATCGTTGTGTTTATTCTCGTTCTCCTTTTAGGAAACTGGAGGGCGGGATTAATTGTGGCATCCGTCATTCCTTTTGCTATGTTATTTGCCGTTGCCATGATGAACCTACTAGGAATTTCGGCGAACCTGATGAGTTTGGGGGCAATAGATTTTGGGTTAATTGTAGATGGTGCAGTTATTATTGTCGAAGCCATTGTGCATCGCTTACAAATAAAACATGCTGGCAAACGGCTCAATCAGTCAGAAATTGATGGTGAAGTAATTTACTCTTCTCAAAAAATAAGAAGTTCCGCTGCCTTTGGAGAAATTATCATTCTAATGGTGTACATTCCAATTCTTGCTCTTGTCGGTATTGAAGGTAAAATGTTTAAGCCAATGGCACAAACTGTTATGCTAGCCATTACAGGAGCATTAATACTTTCATTAACATATGTACCCATGATGGCGGCTTTGTTCTTGAATAAACAAGTTTCAAACAAGAGAACAATAGCAGATAAAATCATAGACTTTTTCCAAAGGGGGTATTCTCCCATATTGAATAAAGCAATGCAATTCAAGAAAGTTTTTGTTGGATCAACCGTTGCCCTATTTTTGATTAGTCTATTTGTTTTTGGTAGAATGGGAGGTGAATTTATCCCCACTTTGGAAGAAGGCGATTTAGCAATGCAACACATCTTGCCACCAGGTAGTTCATTGTCTCAAAGCGTGGAAGCTGCACAAATGATTCAAACCAAACTTCTGAAAGAGTTTCCTGAAATTACGGATGCAGTCGCAAACATTGGTTCTGCAGAAATTCCAACAGATCCTATGCCAGTAGAAATTGCAGATTATGTGTTGGTGATGAAGCCAAAGTCAGAATGGACATCGGCAGATAATCGACAAGATATGTTCGAAAAAATAGAAGAATCCCTGAAAGACATCCCGGGTATTGGTTATGAATTTTCGCAACCCATTCAAATGCGATTCAATGAATTAATGACGGGCACAAAAGCAGATATTGCTATTAAATTGTATGGTGAAGATTTAGATGTCATGTTTCAAAAAGCATCTGAAGCTGAAAAAATAATCAATAGACTGAGCGGTGTCGGCACTGTTAATGTGGAACAGACCATAGGCATGCCACAAATAATTATCAATTACAATTACGATAAAATGGCGCAATATGGTTTACATATTAAAGAGGTAAATCAAGTCATTCGTTCGGCATTTGCTGGTGAGAAAGCAGGGATAATTTATGAAGGTGAAAAACGATTTGATTTAGTTATTCGACTAAGTGAACAGAATAGAACAGGTATTGAAGATGTTGAAAATCTTTTCATTACATTAAAAAACGGACAACAAGTACCGCTAAACAGTGTAGCTGAAATTGACTTAGTCAATGCTCCAATGCAGGTTTCAAGAGAAAATACAAATCGAAGAATTGTAAT
Organism: Bacteroidota bacterium; assembly: GCA_018825925.1. Lineage (GTDB taxonomy): Bacteria > Bacteroidota > Bacteroidia > Flavobacteriales_D > Crocinitomicaceae > UBA2040. The sequence continues at coordinate 2,323 of JAHKAT010000234.1, forward strand.
TGGCGTGAACGTTGGAGATACAGATGTAGAAACATTGGTAGAAAAAATTCAAAAGGAATTGGACGCAAAGGTACAATTACCCACAGGCTATTATTTCACGTATGGAGGACAATTCGAGAATCTGAAAGCAGCAAACGCTCGATTATCAGTAGCCTTGCCAATTGCTTTAGCCTTAATTTTTATTCTGCTTTATTTCACGTTCCGTTCTGTATCACAAGCTGCATTAATATTTACAGCTATTCCATTATCAGCAATTGGGGGCATTTGGGCCTTGCAACTCAGAGGATTGCCTTTCAGTATCTCAGCGGGCATTGGCTTCATAGCGTTGTTTGGTGTGGCTGTTTTAAATGGAATTGTTCTTATTGGGTATTTCAATCAACTTAAAAGTGAAGGTATGAAAGATATTCAAGAAAGAATTTTAACAGGAACCAAAGTAAGATTGCGACCCGTTTTAATGACTGCGGCAGTTGCCTCACTTGGTTTCTTGCCAATGGCACTTTCTACGTCAGGCGGAGCAGAGGTGCAAAGACCATTAGCTACAGTTGTTATTGGAGGGCTTATATCGGCAACGTTTTTGACTTTGGTCATCTTACCAATTTTCTATTACTGGTTAGAAACATGGAATAATCGTAAGAAGAGAATTTCGGCCATTTCAAACGGCAGCCTTTTAGCAGTTTTGATTTTTGTGAGCCTATCCTTTTCAGCTCAATCTCAACAAAGACCAATTGATCTAGATAGTGCCATTAACTTCGCGATTGCACATAATCCTTATATAAAAGCGGCTAATTTGGATGTGGAGAAAAACCAGTCTTTACAAAATCTGAGGTACAATCTTGGCAACACCGAAATATTCTATCAAGGCGACGGTTTGGTCGATAGGCAATTTGGACAGCAGGTAAATCAAATTGGGATAAATCAAAACCTACCTAGTTTAAACGTTACCAAAGCCAACAATAATTTACAAAAAGAGTTAGCTGCACAAAGTAGTATGGTCAGTCAGCAAACGGTCAACGAATTAAAATGGAAAGTAAAACAACTTTACTTTGAAATTCAATTTAAGAAGGAAATAGAAAAGCTGTACATGAGCCTTTCAGATACCTATTCAAATTATTACAAGAAAGCGAATGCCAGAGTTGAAGAAGGTGAAGCCAACGCAATAGAAGCACTATCGCTGAAAGCCAAATGGAATGAATATCAGCTATTGCTTAAACAGGTGAGAATCCAAATAGATAATTTGAACAAAAAATTTCAACTAACGCTCAATTCAAATGAGCCCCTTACAACAAAAGAGTCAATGGAGGTTTCAATTTTTACGAGTTCTATTGATACAAGTTCAAATCTTTTTCTACAGTTAAGCAAACAAAATGTTTCTATAGAATCGCAAAAAATCCAACTGCTCAAATCCGATTTAAGACCGAGTTTAAATGTCGGTTATTCAGCGCAAAACTATTATTCAGGCGGCTGGTTTCACGCAGCACAAGCGGGGATATCTTTCCCACTGTTCAACAGCCATACAAAGAGGAGGATTGAAGCACAGAAAATGCAAGTGGATATTGCAAACTATGAATATCAAGGTAAAGCGTTGGTCATATATCAGGAGTTAAGTCAAGCGGAAAGCACCATTTTACTTTTCGATGAAGGTGTTCAATTTTATAAAGATCAATTGCAAACCATTAACCCAGCAATCGTCAGAAATGCCGAACTGAATTATCAAGCAGGTGAAATATCCTATCTCGAATTATTAAATACGCTACAGATTTCGGCTACCAATAACATAAATTATTGGGAACAAATAGCAGGCTACAACAAAGCGGTAGCAGATTATCAATTTCTTACAAATCAATAAAGACATTAAAATGAAAAGCAACATAAAATATAGCATCGTTATCAGCACGATAACAATTTTGTCCATACTTATTTCTTGTGGTGAAAGCCATAGTGAAGGCGATGGGCATGACCATGGAAAAGAAACAACAGCGCATGAAGAAGAAGGGCAAGGTCATGATGAACATGAAGAGGAAGGCCTTCATTTAACGAAGGAACAAATTAAAACCATAGGTTTAGAGTTTAGTGAATTTTCCTCCATTAAAGTGAATGATTTTGTAAAAGCTACAGGTACGCTAGGATTACCCCCAAATGCGTATGCATCCGTTTCTGCAAAATCCGAAGGAATAATCAATGGAACTAAAAAGTTTGTTGAAGGTAATTTTATAAAAAAAGGGGAACTAATCGCTTACATTGAAAATCCTTCATTTATCATCAAACAACAAGAATATCTGGAATCCAATGCACAACTTAAATTAAAGAAACTGGATTTAGAACGACAAAAAAACTTGTTAGATGCAAATGCGGGAGTGTCTAAAAATGTCCAAACTGCACAGGCAGAAGTAGCCATATTAGAAGCAAAAACCATTGGTTTGTCCAAACAATTGAATTATTTGGGGATATCCACTAGCTCCTTAACCCCTAATTCCATAAAGCAACAAATTGCAATTGTGGCACCTATGAGTGGTTATATCTCAATTATAAACTTACACAATGGCATGTATGCCCAACCGTCGGTTTCTTTAATGGAAATTATATCTTCCGACCACTTGCATTTAGAATTAGATGTATTTGAAAAAAACATTGCGGAAATAAAAATCGGTCAAAAAATAAGTTACACAATCCCTGCTCTTGGCGTTTCTATTTACAAAGGTGAAATAAGTGTTATTGGAAAAGAGTTTGACCCAAAAACGAAAACAGTCCGTGTACACGGTCATTTAGATGGGGAAAAACCAATGTTTTTAAAAGACCTTTTCATAAATGCTAAAATTTGGCTCAATGAAGATGCAACGATTGCTGTTCCTGATAAAGCAATAATTAGAGATGGTGAGAATGTCTTAGTTTATGCCGCAAAAAACGACAGTAAAGCAAAAGAAATAGAATTTACAACAATAAGAGTAATTACAGGAGCAACTGATAATGGTTTTACTTCGATAAAACTACTTGATGAAATTCCAAGAGGAATGAAGATAGTTACCAAAGGAGCGTATTACGTCTATGCACAATCCAAAGCGGGTGAGTTAGAACACGACCATTAAAATAATTGACATGTATTTATTCCTATATTTCATTCTATATTTCCTTCTTGTATTCGTACTACGATCATTTCTGCTTTGGAAAAAAACAAAGGTGAATCCGCTTACCTTCAACAAGGGAGATGATGCTCATGGTTACAACGGAAAAGTTTTCGGAGTAATTTCTTTTATTGAATTAGTAATAGTTTCTATATACGCCTTTATTCCAAGCTGGCATAAATTTCTATTACCGTTTTGGTATTTAGAAAATGAAATTCTAGTAAATGTCGGTTGGGCATTGCTTATCATTTCATTGGTATTTGTGTGGTTTGCTCAGTCCAATATGAGAGAATCATGGCGTATTGGCATTGATGAAGAAAACAAATCTGAATTAATAACTGATGGTCTATTTTCATTTTCCAGAAACCCAATTTTCTTAGGTATAATGATCGCGAACATCGGATTGTTCTTAGCCCTTCCCAATGCTTTTACCTTGCTAATTATAGCATTATCAACAGTAAGTATCAATACACAAATTAGATTGGAAGAAGAATTTTTAAAGAAAGAATTTGGTCTTAAGTACACGCATTACCAATCCAAAGTAAACAGATGGTTTACCTTAAAACAATAAACAATGGACACGCAAAAACACATTCATAAATATGACAGCAAAGGAAAACAACTGTGCTGTTCCTTAGAAGAAAAAATAGATAGCCAATCATCTCCTTCGTTGGTGCATAATGAGCATGATGAACACAATCACGACCACACAAGTGATGAAAATGGATCTTCATACAAAGAATACTATCCAGCAATGGTAAGTTTTATACTTCTTCTTTCAGGAATAATTTTAGACTATCTAGACGTACCGTTCTTTAAAAATGTCGTGCGAATTATTTGGTATTCAGTAGCGTATATACCTGTTGGTTTACCCGTCCTAAAAGAAGCTTTTCAAGCTTTGAAAAAAGGTGAAGTTTTCACCGAGTTTTTCTTAATGAGTATTGCAACAATGGGAGCATTCTCCATAGGGGAATATCCTGAAGGCGTTGCCGTAATGCTTTTTTATGCAGTCGGGGAATTATTTCAAGCGGCAGCTGTCAGACGAGCAAAAGACAACATAAAAGCCTTGTTAGATGTTCGCCCCAAAGTCGCCAATGTACTAAGAAATGGGTCTTTTCAAACGATAAATCCTAAAGAGGTGGCTCTTGAAGAAACAATACAAATTAAAGTCGGTGAAAAAGTTCCATTGGATGGCACCCTACTTTCAGAAAAAGCCAGCCTAAACACAGCAGCGATTACAGGAGAAAGTAAACCCCAGCAGATAAGTACTGGTGAAAATGTATTTGCAGGATCTATCAATACAGAAGCAGTAATTGAAGTGAAAGTGACAAAACTATTTAACGATAGTTCGGTGGCCAGAATTTTAGATTTGGTTCAAAATGCCACTGCAAAAAAAGCTAAAACAGAACTGTTAATTAGGAAACTAGCAAAAGTCTATACACCGATTGTTGTTTATTTGGCAATTGCTGTGTGTGTGCTGCCTTTCTTTTTTGTAGATGAATATGTGTTTTCAGATTGGTTGTATCGAGCGTTAATCTTTTTAGTGATTTCTTGCCCTTGTGCCTTAGTTATTTCTATTCCTTTGGGCTATTTTGGTGGTCTAGGTGCAGCTTCTAAAAACGGTATTCTCTTCAAAGGTGCAACCTATCTTGATGAATTGACGAAGGTTAACACGATTGTGATGGACAAAACCGGAACAGTTACAAAAGGCGTTTTTAAAATAAAAGACATTAAGATTTTCAATGGAATTTCAGAAGTTGATTTCATGACTCACCTCTTAGCAATTGAGTCAAAATCAACCCACCCAATAGCCAAAGCAATTTTGGAGTATAGAACCAACAATTCGCTTCCTGAGGCTACTTCGATTGAAGAAATAGGCGGAAAAGGATTGGTTGGACAGGTTAACGGAAAGCGTGTAATTGTTGGTAATCAAAAGTTGATGAACCAATTCGATATCATTTCACCTAAAGAAACAGACGAGATAGTTGAATCCGTTGTTTTGGTTGGAATTGAAAATGAATTTGCGGGCTATGTCACAATTGCCGATGAAATTAAAGAAGATGCAAAAAGAACGATTCAATCCCTTAAAGATGCAGGTATCAAAACAATAATGATGCTCTCAGGAGACAAAGACAGTATAACAAAAAGCGTAGCGAAAGAAATTGGGGTTCCAAATGCTAAGGGAGGATTGCTACCAGAGGATAAGTTAAACGAAGTTGAGTTATTAAAACAAGATTCAACTAAAAAAGTCGTTTTTATAGGTGATGGAATCAACGATGCTCCTGTATTGGCAGCTAGTGACGTAGGAATTGCTATGGGTGCTATGGGAAGTGATGTCGCCATTGAAACGGCAGATATAATCATTCAAACGGATGAGCCTTCAAAAATCATTCTTGGTATTCAAATTGCCAAATCCACCCAAAAGATTATTTGCCAGAATATCCTTTTGGCTTTCGGTGTAAAAATAATTGTTTTATTTATGGGAGCAGGAGGTATAGCAACAATGTGGGAAGCTGTTTTTGCCGATGTTGGAGTTGCATTATTAGCTATTCTTAATTCAGTTAGATTACATGGTCTTCGGCTTTTCATCACCCCTCTCACCAAAACATATCTGCAAGGGTAAATAAACTCCCTGAGGTCGCCCTTGCACATACCGTTCACTACGCCCTCGTTCGAAACTCTCTCAGGCTATTCACTTGCTTTTGTTCGGTGGTTCTTCATGCACCTCAGTCGCAGCTGCTCAGCCACCCCAAACCCAAAAAAGGTCTAAAGAAGTGTTTGTTGGGGTGTCACCGCTGCTTATTGTCTGGCTCGCCTGCTTCATCGTTCGGGCTGCGGGATTTGTCACAGTTTTTGAAAAATAATGCAAGCAGCCATATTGTTTTTGGCTCGTACCTCTCCAAAACCAAAAAGGCTATTTAATTCTGCTTCGTTATCAAATAATGTAGGCAAGAGTATGACCACCGCACAGTCCATTACCATACACTTGCTCACCAAGCTCCGAAAATTCAAAAACTCCGCCAAACCCTTGTGCATATCTGCATAGGTCGCTCCCATTAGCTGAAGCTACATTCTCCGACTCCCACCCTCACTCAACTCGCGGGCGGCTTCGCGAAAAAAATTCCTATTAATTTCGATACTCAGTTATGATTCTATTCAAGTCCTCCTCCGAAATAAAAATAAAAGGCGCGATTATATACTTGTCCAGTTCATTTTGAAAATATTTAATTTTAGAAGTTGCCACATCTATTCCATCGATTGTTAGTTTAATCATCCAATCATAATGCACATAGGCTAAAATGTCGCCACTTTGCTCTATATTAAAACATAGATTAGGAGGTACGTCTAGGTTGTTTGTTTTTTCCGTAAACCAAATTTCAACTTTATTTGCTGTATCCTGGTGTTTAGTAGTCATAATGATGTTCTTTACTAAACTTTTATAATATGTTAGCTCTGGTTCATCAAACGGTCTTTTGGGTGCTTTAATATAATTGAGTTTCCGCCAAAATTGTTCTGAGTCCTCAGGTTGGCAAAACAACATAATTGCAATGCACTTTTTTAATATCATTTCTCTTTCCAACATCTCTACCATTTTTTTGCCTACACCTATATTCTTGAATTCACTTTTTACATTAAGAATTCCAATAGAGCATACGCCATCTTGTATTAAAAAAGTAAGAAAAGCAATGGTTTTACCATGTATTCGGCCAACTAGAATTCTTTTCTCTCTAAAGCACCTTTCAATATGGTTCCAATTTCCGTGAAACCTGTTGCCGTTATTTTTATGTTCATTTAAAAGCCATATTTCAATTTCCCTGATTTGTTGAGAATTTGGGCTGAATGAAATTTCAGTTGGTTCTTTAATCATGTATTAAAAATAAAAAAAAGATAGCAAATTTCTGGCGCCATTCCTTTCCTTGCAAGGTCGAGCCCTACGGGTTTTGCCAAAATAATCTCCATCCCAATTTCTTTTGAGGTTTTAAATTTTTTATCCTCTTAAAATTACGCACCTTGTGCTTCGGGTGGGATAGTATTTTTTTGCCAAAAACCTTGCAATCCAATTCATGGCACAAGGTCGGAGAGCTTTCTTTTTTTTCTTTTTTTCTTTGAATTGATGTATAAAATGAATCGGGTAGCAAGGCAAATAGTGGGGGGAAGGATTGCCTATATTGTATGTTTTGCAACATTGGCTATTTTCTTTTACTAAGAATATTGGACAAGAAAAAAGGCGCCTATAAAAGCGCCTCCTTATCTAACTTACGATATCCACTACGACTCGAATGTCAATTCTACAATTACCTCTCCATTGGGTAGGGTAGGCTTTTGTACATTAAGATTAATTTTTCCTGAAATATCAGATCCTGATTTGAATCGGACTTTTCTTCCTTTATCGTAGATCGTTAATTCCACGTTCGTTGAAATGATGTTGTCTTCTGCTGCCATAACTTTTAATTTATGAATGAATTAAGCTTGTTCAACTCCAATGATGGTCAACGAGTTGTATTTCCCATTATTCAATGGATACTGAACCGCATTGATTTCTTGAAAAAACTCAATGGTCAACAAGTATGTACTGGTTACTAAAATAGACGGTGGTTGAGCAATTGCCAAATTGACATTAGACAACACAGTATTCATTGGGAGGTTGACCGTATTGCTTATTTCGATTGATTTAAGCTCATTTCCGAAGTCAACACCAGCCCATGCACCCGTGAAGCTGACATGTGTCGCTCCTTGTGGCGCAGCAATGTCTATCGCCGGAATCAAGTTATTGATATTGATTTCCCCTGTCATCATATCCAAAGTGTAAGGTTTGAACAAAATACTTCCAAGTATCGCACGGTTGTTGAAGTTGAATCCTTTCAACATTTCACGTCCAGAGATATCAAAAACTCCGAAGGCTACTTTTCGGTTTCCACGATCATTGGTTGTGTCATACAATCTAATTTTTGACATGACTTGAGTCAAACGGGAAGTAACTCGTCCATCACTTGCTTTCATCATTAATGTACGAACCGCATCACGGAGCAATTTTCCTGATTTGGCTGCACTTCCAAATTCTTGATTGTTTTCCCTAGTTCGAACGAACGCTGGGTCGTTTTGAATACGTTGAGCATCCACCGATGTTTTCATTCTTGCCAAGTCACCATCCTTGGTCTTGTAAAAGTTTACGTTATCTAACGTTCCTTTGATTTTGATTAAGCCACTTTGCCTTGCCATTTTCTAAAAATTTATACATTAATATTACTTTCTAATAAAATAACGGACAAAATTCAAATAGTTGACAGTCATGGTTTTGTATTGCATGTATTGCATTACATTGCTTCAATCATTCCACAATAGCAGACTTATTTCATACCAAATCATTACCCATAGATACTTTATGGATAGTTTATAAAAAATACATAGTCCCTAATCAAATATAAATGAGTATCTTTGACGCAGTTCAACGCAAAACGTTCGTTGATTTTGAAATAAAATAAGAGAATAAATAGTTGCTTATTCGTAGGACAAGCACTTTTTAAAAATATAACGCTTTGAATTTGCGCTGGTTAAGTCTAATTTGTTAGTCCCGTCCAGACCGCAACGTTAATAGCGAAAAATACGCCTTTTATGGCTGAAAGGTTAGAAACCTCCAAAGAGTATCAATTCTTTGGAGGTTTTGTCTTTTGTAGAAGTTCATAAATAATGGAAGACTACTATGTTTATATAAATTATTCTGAGAAGTTCGACAAATTCTATATTGGTCAAACACGAGATTTTGAAGCTCGTTTGTTACTTCATAACCGTGGTTTGGTAAAATCAACTAAACCATATCTCCCATGGAAAAATGTACTGTTAATTAGGAAAGAATCCAGGTCGGAATCAATCATTCTTGAAAGGAAATTAAAGAATCTTAATCGTGAGAGGTTAAAATTGTTTATTGAAAAATATAAGTAGACTTATATGGTCCCGACGTACCGATAATTATCGGTAGTCGGCAGCTTAGAAACCCCTGGGAAGTATCAATTTCCTGGGGTTTTTGCTTTTTGGCCAAAAGTGTAATTTAATGGGATCATATGAAAATATTGCTAACACTGTATTTAGTGGTAATTTACATATGCTTAGAAAATTTTATTCAATCCTACTAATAACCATATTGCATAGTTGTGGTTTTGTGCCATCAGAAGAGGAAGAAAGATTGTTTATCAAACAATACGACCTGCTCAAACTTGACGGTGACACTTGTTTAAATTGCATAGTCGATGTAAAGGAAGACCACATTTATAAAATTCTAAAGGACGGAGAAGAAGTTGGGGATGGAAAATGGGATCTTTCACACCCAATTGATATTCCCGGTTTTGTGCTTGAACTAGAAAACGGACCAGGATGGATGGTATATGATAGTGACACTGAAATAGACTACATTGATCGCAGACAATCAAATAAGTCAAATTTTTAAAGGAAAAGGATTTAAACTACCCCTAACATCGCATAAAAAGTAATAGCGCATAGGTTCTTCTATTTCATAGCGGCAGTGATCCGCTTTTTTATTATTTCAATTTCACATTATTTGAATTAATTTATACTTTTAGAGCTCTTTACGCATTGAAGAAGTTCTACTGACTCATTTTTTATTTTATTGAAATCGTTTGATATTTTTTTGTAATTGATTTCTAGTGATTTGATAAAGACTAGATTACAAATAAAGTGACCTCTTTGATCAAAATAATAATGAATAAGTAGCGTATATAAACAAGTTATAGAGCATGAAAAAACCATATTCGATAGGTATGAAAAATTTGTTTTTAGTTTTATCCATTCTCATTGTTGTGTTAGGTTGCAGCAGTGGACCCAAAAAATTAGATGAGTTTCTGATAGACGTTTCTGAGTTCACGATAAGTAATGATTTGTTGAAAGATGGTGACTACGTTGAGATTTTAGGAGCATCTGGAAATTTATCAAGTGAACATAAGATGGATTTTTATAATCTTATTGTAGTGAGATCATTAGAATCCGGTGACACAATAAATATTCTTTGTACTAATTATTTTCAAATAAATCCAAATAATCCAAAAACCAGATTTATATCTAACACAACTAAAATGGGAAAACTTATCGAGAATGCATCAACGGCAAATACTGGAGATGATTTAGATAATCTTGAACCTAAAAAGTTTGATAAAGTTTTTTACGATACTGATTATATTCAACTAGATATTCGAAAATATAAATC
>JAHKAT010000017.1 GCA_018825925.1 Bacteroidota bacterium
TCAAGCAGTGGGCGAGCAGTTTCTAATTCATCGAGTTCCATCTTCGCCATTTCACGCATTTCAGGATCCTTTTCAGTGACCAACATTTCGCGAGTCGATTTTATATTGTCGATGATGTTTTTAAATTCAAAATAAACAGCATCCATCTCCTCCAAGTCCTTGTATTCTTTGTTTAGTTTGACATAGCGTTTCATGTCCGAAATGATCTCGGGATCGGTTATTTTCGTGCCAACTTCCACAAAACGAAAGTGAATGGCTTCTAATTTGGAAAGTAAATCGTTCATGTTTTTTATGACTGTTGATTGTTGACGGATTGACTGTTGATTGTTGACTGTTGACTGTTGATTGTTGACTGTTGACTATTGACTATTGACTGTCTGTCCGTCCACTGACGGATTGATTGTTGACTGTTGACCTTTGACTTTTGACTGTCTGTCCGTCCACTGACGGATTGACTTTTGACTGATGAAATATGTCAAAGGTCAAAGGTCAATAGTCAACAGTCAAAGGCCAAAGGTCAAAGGTCAAAAGTCAAAAACTCCGTAAGGAGAAGTTATCGTTAATTTTTTTCCTTCATGCTTTTCAACGCGACCTACGATTTGTGCATCGATGTTGAAAGATTTCGAAATTTCTATCAATGAAGCAGCGAATTCTTGAGGAACGTAAATTTCCATTCGGTGCCCCATGTTGAAGACTTTGTACATTTCTTTCCAATCCGTTTTCGACTCTTCTTGTATCAATTTGAAAAGTGGAGGAATAGGGAAGAGGTTGTCTTTGATGACGTGAACATTCTCTACGAAATGCAAAACCTTCGTTTGTGCACCACCAGAACAATGAACCATTCCATGAATGTCTGAACGGTGTTTGTCCAACATTTTTTTGATAACGGGAGCGTAGGTTCTGGTAGGAGAAAGTACTAATTTTCCAGCGTTGATAGGACTTCCATCTACATCGTCTGTCAAGTTTTTGGTGCCAGAATAAACCAATTCAGTTGGTACCTGAGGGTCAAAACTTTCCGGGAAATCTTGGGCTAATGTTTTATTGAAAACATCGTGACGAGCTGAAGTAAGACCGTTGGATCCCATTCCTCCATTGTATTCTGTTTCGTAGGTCGCCTGACCAAAAGAGGACAAGCCAACGATGACATCGCCATCTTGAATATTGTGATTGGAAATAACTTCCGAACGTTTCATTCTGCACACAACCGTAGAATCCACGATGATGGTTCGAACCAAGTCGCCTACGTCAGCCGTTTCTCCACCTGTAGATTGGATCCCTATTCCTTGGTTGCGTAAGTCAGCCAACAATTCTTCAGTTCCATTGATAATAGTGGAAAGAACATCGCCTGTAATTAAGTTTTTGTTTCTTCCGATGGTTGAAGAGAGCAAAATATTGTCTGTAGCACCTACACAAAGTAGATCGTCTATATTCATAATCAAAGCATCCTGAGCGATGCCTTTCCAGACAGAAATATCACCTGTTTTTTTCCAATACATATACGCCAATGCCGATTTAGTGCCTGCACCATCCGCGTGCATCACAATGCAATAATCTTCGTCACCCGTTAAAGTATCTGGCACAATTTTGCAAAATGCTTGTGGAAACAAACCTTTGTCTACATTTTTAATAGCATTGTGAACCTCTTCTTTTCCGGCGGAAACGCCTCTTTGCTGGTATCTGTTATCTGACATTTACTCAAATTTTTGGAGGTGCAAAGGTACAAATAAGAAATTTGATTGTCCATTAGGTTGGATAAGCTTTTTGAGCCGCGCTTGGTCCTTATTAAAATTCACTTAAAATAAAACGCAAATGTTTAATTGATTATTTTTGACCTCTATTCATTGGAATATCCATAAAAATATTTATTTCTTAAAAGCTATGAGAAAAATTACCACTATTCTTTTTGGTCTAACGGCATTCTTAAGTTTTGCTCAACCAGCCAACGATGCATGCGCAAATGCGATACAACTGACCATGCAACCATTGGGTCAGCCCTGTACACCAACTACTTACTCTAATCTCAATTCTACTTCAGAGGCACCGCTGGTAGATTGCATAGGCGAAAGCATTCTTTCCGTTTGGTTTAAGTTTACAACAGGTCCAACACAAACAGTAGCCAATATTCGTATTGCCAATATTACGACAGACTTTATTGCTGCCGATATTTTCATGAATTGTTTGGGTTCGCCAGCAGCAGGACTTTCGGAAAATTGCCTTTATAGTTTTTCTAATATTAATGCAAAAATCACAGGATTTCTTCCAAGTACAACCTATTATTTGCGTGTGGGTAATGTAGATCAAATTACAGTTCAAGGAGATTTCAGTGTTTGCGTTTCCAACTATGTAGTCCCACCCGCACCTGTAAATGACATTTGTTCGGCAGCAACAATACTGCCAATTCAGTCGGCAAATCAGGATTGTACGCCTGCTACTTTCACGAATGAAAGTGCAACAGTTTCAGAAGTATTTCAGCCTTCTTGCGAACAAGAAGACATGAGATCCGTTTGGTTTAAATTTACCCCAGGAGCAGGACAAACGAGTTTGAGATTTACAATAAATAATGTTGATACTGATGTAATAATTGGCGATCTATTCACTAACTGTTCTGGCACTGAAGCTACGGGGTTAACTTCAAGTTGTTTCTTGGCGTTTGAAAATAGTACAAAGATTATTAATGGATTTTCACCAAGCACGACCTATTTTTTAAGACTTGGTAATTCCGAAGTAAACGGAAGTTATGCTGGTGAATTTCAATTGTGTGTGAAAGAATACATTGTTCCTCCGGCACCTGTAAATAATTCATGTACAGAAGCAATAGTTTTGCAATACAATATTGAAACAAGTTTTGATACAGAAGGTGCTACAACCGACAATATTTTGGTTGATAATGGAACTGAATTGTATAAAGATGTTTGGTTTACCTTCATTCCTTCAAAAACAGAAGTATTTGAGGTGACTACTTGTGGCAGCGATTATGACACGAAGTTGGCTGTATACCAAGCTAACGATTGTTCGTCAATTATGGATGATTCCGAGATAGCATATAATGACGATAACCAGTTCTGTGCACCCAGCAATTATAATTCCTTTTTACAATTTAATGGCATTGCCGGATCGAAATATTACATAAGAGTAGGAGGTTATGACCAAGATCATTACGGTCCGACAAAATTGCGCATTACTAGTGGTTCAGCAAGTATTAGCGAGAAAAGCATAGTGCCTTTTGACATGTATCCAAATCCTGCGAATGATCAGGTAACTTTCAATTTCACTTCGCCAGAAATGAGAATAATAAAAATCATCGATCTTTCGGGTAAACAAATTGAAACCATCACTTTATCAGAAGAAAGTTGGACTGTAAACATTGTGGATTTGAAAGCTGGAGTTTATTTTGTAAAAGTGCTTTCAAAAACGGGAGAGACTGTTAAAAGATTAGTGAAGCAATAAGCAGAATTAAAAGTTTGCAAAGGTGTCCGAGTTGTTTTAATTCGGACATTTTTTTTGTCAAAACTCTATATTGAAATCCTTGGATAATTTGAGAACAGCGTCAAAAGTGTCAGGATTTCCAGGTCGGATTAATCCTTTTATTTTTGTGGTTTTACCTTTTAAAAGCAAATCGGACAATTGACTTTCGGTGAGTTTTTTTCCCAACATTTCAAAGGGTATTTTGAACCCACAAGATTTGAAATTAGAACATCCAATAGCTGTTTTTCCTTTCATCACTTTCGTTTGCTTGCATTTCGGGCAATTGATTTCCTCTAATTTTGGCTTTTCTTTTTTAACTCGCGGCACCGCAGGAGCTTTTACTTTTTTTTCTGGTTCAAGTTGAATAATTCGTTGCGTATTGAAAATCACTTCGTCGGTTAATTCACGAACCATTTGAAACAGTTCCGCCTTAAATGTCTCAGGATCGTATTCGCCTTTTTCGATCAATCGTAATTTTCGCTCCCAATCGCCCGTCAATTCGGCGCTTTTCAGAATTTCATTTTGAATTGTATCGATCAATTGCATTCCGGTAAAGGTGGCAATCAAATTTTTTCTCTTTTTTTCAATGTATTTCCTGCGAAACAAAGTTTCAATGATGTTTGCTCGCGTAGAAGGTCGACCAATTCCATTGTCCTTTAATAATTCGCGCATTTCTTCATCGTCCACTTGTTTTCCAGCAGTTTCCATAGCGCGAAGTAAGGTGGCTTCTGTGAAATACTTGGGCGGTGATGTTTTTCCTTGGTGCACAAAAGGTTGGTGCGGACCAGATTCACCTTCAACAAAAACAGGCATTACTTTTTCTTCGTCAGAATCTGCTTTTTTTGTTTTGGTATCAGCATAAACTTCTCGCCATCCTAACTCTAAAATTTGTTTACCACTTGCTTTGAATTCGAGTGCGTCAACTTTACCAATTACAGTAGTGTTTGAAACCTTACATTCAGGGTAAAACACAGCGATAAATCGTCTGGAAATCAAGTCATACACTTGCTGTTCGGCAGGAGTTATTCCACTCGGAACGATGCCTGTAGGAATAATAGCATGGTGATCGGTCACCTTTTTGTCATCAAATACTTGTTTGCTTTTTGGTATTGGATTTTGCAAAAGTACTTCTGTAAAACGGCTATAATATTTCATGCCGCGCAAGATATTTGGTACTTTAGGATGAATGTCCTCCGACAAATAGGTCGTGTCAACTCTAGGATAGGTCACCACTTTTTTCTCGTATAAACTCTGAATATGTTTCAAGGTTTCATCCGCTGAAAAACCATATTTTTTATTCCCGTCAACTTGAAGAGAAGTCAAATCATACAATCGAGGATTTCCTTCCTTCCCTTCCTTTTGCTCAAAAGAGGTTATTTCAAAAGGTTTATCAATAATATATTCCAATCCTTTGGTCGCTTTATCCTCTGATTTAAGTCTATCGATTTGACATAAAAATTCAGTCTCGCGATAATTGGTTTTTAATTCCCAATATTCTTCAACTCTAAAAGCGTCAATCTCCTTTTGTCGCTGCACGATCATTGCAAGCGTAGGTGTTTGCACACGACCGACAGAAAGAGTCACTTTACCTTGCCCAAATTTTTTGGTAAACAAGCGAGTAGCGTTAATTCCCAACATCCAATCACCGATGGCGCGAGCAGCTCCTGCTTGATACAGTAAGTCGTACTTTTTACCATCTTGAAGTTTTTGAAACCCTTCTTTAATGGCTTCTTCAGTTAAGGATGAGATCCATAAACGCTTGATAGGAACTTTGCATTTTGCTTTGTGTAGTACCCACCGTTGAATCAATTCTCCTTCTTGCCCAGCATCCCCGCAATTGATTACTTCTGTGGCTTGTGCAACTAATTTCTCGATACAAGAAAACTGTCTTTTCACCCCGTTATCATCAATTAATTTGATGCCGAAATTGGTTGGGATAATTGGTAAATCTTCCAGTTTCCAGTATTTCCAGTTTTCGTTGTAATCGTGGGGTTCTTTTAAGGTGCATAAATGTCCAAATGTCCATGTTACACAATAACCATTGCCCTCATAATATCCATCGTGGCGTTGTTTCGCTCCGATAATTTCGGCGATGTCTTTGGCAACACTTGGCTTTTCGGCGATGCATAATTTCATGGAACCTGTCTTGATTGCGAAAATAGTGAAATAAGTAGGTAAAACTTTAAAATGTTGTTTTATCACGCTTATTCACCATTGAAATAGGGTCTGAATTGTTTCGTTTAAAAAATTGAATTTTTATAAATAAAAACAGCTGAATTTCGGAAATTTTTAAAACGGAATTATGATTAAAAAAATTACTCTTTTTGTTGCGCTTTGTGCAACCACCATGTCAGTTAACGCACAAATGAATTTTGATGTGAACAACTGGTCAAGCAAAACAACACCTGTATTTTGGGGAGCGCCATTGAATGATTTTTCTGCCTTTCTAGGTGACACCTCTGTTGTACGAGAAACTGGTCGCACTGATTTTGGAGCAAAATTGAAACCGACGGATTTATCAGCGTTTCAATTCCCAGCTTATGCAACTTTTTTTACCTATGGCCAAGATGGAGGTGGAGCTAAAATTGCCGCTAGTTTTGACTCTGTATTTTTCTATGTTAAACAAACAAGTGGAGGAACAGATTTGAATTTGAATGTATCAATGGCAACCACTCTGAATAATGGAGATACTGTTGCTTTTGGAGAAATAGATGTAACTGGAGATCTAAATACATTTGCGCGTAGAGCTTTTAAAATGATAGTTCGACCAGGAATGACTGGTGTAACGGCTGATTCAATGTCACTTACTTTACTTGGGTTGTCAACAACTCAAACTGCACCCGGACAAAGTTTTTCAATTGTGGATGACTTTGGTTTAAAAGGCGTTTCAGGAACGGTAGGTTTGGCTGATTTGGCAAGAGAAGATGTTTTGGTTTATCCTACTTTAACCAAGGATGTAGTTAATTTTGAGTTAGCATCGTCTACAGCTGACAAATTATTGGTGTTTAGCCTTGACGGCAAAATGGTGATGGATCAGACTTTTGCAGGAGCAACGAAAACAATTTCTGTTAAAGAATTGATGAACGGAACCTATATTTATAAAATCATGAATGCCGATGCACAAGTTGCTACAGGTAAATTTGTGGTAAGTAAATAATACAACTTACTTCATTGAAAAGTCTCAACTTCGGTTGGGACTTTTTTTTGTTAGAATTGAAACGGGAAAGATTAGAAATATAGTGTTGTTTCTGTTTCTGATAAGTTTATTGAGGAAATCTAGTTGACAAATCAGAATGCGTTAGAAAATAATCGTCCAAACTCTTTCCATTCCCAAATCCCACCAAAATAGCAGGTATTAAACCCTCTAAACAGTATAAGGTTGTAACTGATACAACCCAATAAAAGTAGAACAAGAACTAGGCTGCTTGTTTTTTTGAAGGAGGGCATTGCATTGAACATATAAGCTAAAGGAAAAAGAAGGAGAGGTAAAAACTCAACCATTGGCCGTTTTCCAAAATTGCACGTACCGAAATAAACATTGTGCCATGAAGCGCATAGGTAGCTAGATATCAGTAGTGTAATCAAAATCAATACGGCATTCTTCTCTTTTTTATACCACATATAAAAGGTGAATAACAGAGCCAATAAAGCGAGAGGGGTGTAGGTGTAAAATCCACTTTGAGGGGAAAACCAAGTGATTAAAAACTCAGGATTTTTCCAGTGAATAAATCCTTCGCCTTTGTATGACCAGACTATATATTTACCATAAGCGAATTTCCAATACAGCATTTGTGGCAGAAGCGTGAGAAATAGAATAAGCCCTCCAATCAATAGTTTTTTTAGCTGAAATAATGCACGAATATTGTGTCTTAATCGCTCGTAGCTGTCAACGTCGAGAAAGAGGGCGAACACACCAAACAATACATTGGTTGGTCGCACAAGCACGGCAAAAGATAAAGCGAATGCAAAAAGTAAGAAATAGCGAGATTGGGCGGACTCATAAAAAGACTTGATAGCATACAAAATGATAGCAAACAAAGTAAACGAATACATGTGGCTCATTAAAGTCTCGTCGATTGCATAATAAAACAAACTCGAGCCAATAAACAAGGTGATTACCGTTAGA
>JAHKAT010000235.1 GCA_018825925.1 Bacteroidota bacterium
AGGTGTTGCATTCGGAATAGGGCTAATTAAAATTCCGCCTGTTTCAGTCTGCCACCAAGTATCTACAATTGGGCAGTTAAAGTTGCCTACATTTTCGTTGTACCAATGCCATGCCTCTTCATTGATTGGTTCGCCCACAGAACCAAGCACCTTCAGACTTTTCATTTCGAAAGGTTTAACGAAGTCTAAGGATTCCTTTGCCAAAGCACGAATAGCGGTTGGTGCTGTGTACAATTGATTGACTTGATGTTTTTCCACTACTTGCCAAAAACGCGAACAATCGGGAAAAGAAGGAATCCCTTCAAAAAGAACTGATGTCGCACCATTTAAAAGCGGTCCATAAACTATATAGGAATGCCCTGTTATCCAGCCAATATCAGCTGTGCACCAGTAGATATCACCTTTTTCGTATTGAAAAACGTTTTTAAAGGAATAACCGACGTACACCATATATCCACCACAAGTATGCACCATTCCTTTTGGCTTGCCAGTGGAGCCAGATGTATATAAAATGAACAAAGGGTCTTCTGAATTCATGACCTCTGGTTCACATACTTTACTTGCGTTTAACATCAGAGGTTGCAACAGCAAATCTCGATTTGGAAACAAAGAAATGGCGCTGTTAATTCGTTCCACTACCAGCACTTTTTCTACCGTTGGCGCATTTTTTAGTGCATCGTCAACGATTTCTTTTAACTCTGTTTTCTTTTCTCCTCGATAACCGCCATCAGCTGTTACAACAACCTTAGCACCACAATCATTAATGCGTGATTGCAAGGCATTGGAAGAAAAACCTGCGAAAACAACCGAATGTACGGCGCCTATACGAGCACACGCCAATACGCTATACACCAATTCCGGAATCATTGGCAGGTAAACACAAACACGATCGCCTTTTTCAACACCCAGCGAACGCAACACATTCGCCATTTTACAAACCTGGGTGTGAAGCTCAGCATAGGTGATTTTCTGAATAGATTCATTTGGATTATTCGGCTCGAAAATATACGCAATTGTGTTTTTACCTTCTTTTAAATGCCTGTCGATACAGTTTTCCGTGATATTCAATTGAGCCCCTTCAAACCACGAAAATTGACCTTTTTCAAAATTAAAATCTGAAACTTTATCCCACTTTTTTAGCCAATTAAACCCCTTTTCAGCCAGCTCTGTCCAAAATTGATCAGGATCGGCAATCGATTGATTCATTTGTTCTACATATTGCTCGGGTGTTGAAATAAAATTGGTTTTTGTTGTCGTCATGATTCTCTTTTGTACTATCCTAAATTTGCATATTTTTTTACGAATAGCAGGTATTCAACCCAAGGCAAGTTCTAAAAGCGTGAAATAATCCCTACAATCCGAACGGCTTGCGCTTTATTTCTTTAACTTTGCACTTCCAATTTTGAGCTCAAATAAAATGGATAAAGTATCGTACGTCGGAAATGCAGATGTAAACGCAATTGACCACCTTTACAGTCAATACAAAAAGGACCCTGAAAGTGTAGATATTGGCTGGCAAAAATTTTTTGAAGGATTTGATTTTGCCCAAACTAACTATGAATCCACAGGTGAAATCCCTGAAAATGTTCACAAGGAATTTAAAGTTCTAAACCTCATCAATGCCTACAGAG
Organism: Bacteroidota bacterium; assembly: GCA_018825925.1. Taxonomy (GTDB): domain Bacteria; phylum Bacteroidota; class Bacteroidia; order Flavobacteriales_D; family Crocinitomicaceae; genus UBA2040. The sequence goes on from JAHKAT010000235.1 coordinate 1,632, forward strand.
TGCGTGGTCATTTGTTTACCAAAACAAATCCTGTTCGAGAACGACGCAAGTACTCACCAACGCTAGACATTGCAAATTTTGGTCTAGAGGAAAAGGATTTAGATACTGTTTTCCAATCTGGAGAAGAAGTAAAAATCGGCCCTGCTACCTTGCGTGCAATTATTCAAGACTTGGAGCAAACCTATTGCGAGTCGATAGGTATTGAATACATGTACATTCGTCACCCGGAAAGATTGGCATGGTTTAGAAACCAAATTGAAGTAAAAAATCGTCCGCAATACAACGCAGAGGAGAAAATAGAAATTTATAAGAAACTTAACCAAGCGACCAATTTTGAGTCGTTTTTGGGTAAAAAATTCGTCGGTCAAAAACGTTTCTCTATCGAAGGAGGAGAAGCTTTGATCCCTGGTTTGGATGCCTTGATTCAAAAAGGGGCTGACTTAGGTGTTGAATATTTCGTAATGGGAATGGCCCACCGCGGTCGTTTGAATACGCTGACTAATATTTTTGAAAAGCCAGCACACGATATACTTTGTGAGTTTGAA
>JAHKAT010000236.1 GCA_018825925.1 Bacteroidota bacterium
TATTTCCCTTTGATTATTCGGAGTAATACAGCAATAACAGCAATTACTAAAAGGACATGGATAATTCCTCCTGCATTAAAACCGATATAACCAATTGCCCATAATAGAATCAATATTATTGCGAAAGTATATAAAAGATTGCTAATCATATTTATTAAACTAAAGTGAAAAGCCCACTGTGGCTTGAAACCAATTGTTTTTATAGCGTGGAGTAGAGGAACTACCATCTCCATGATTGTGGGAAACATCCCAACCTACTCTGCCACTTAATGTTAGCTTATGAATGTAAATATCCAGACCGCCTACAAACCCAAAAATATTTTTTTGAACATTGTCATTTTCAAATTCTTTTTCTTGTTCGTAGCTAGATGAAGTGCTCTCAAAAACATCACGTTGACTAATCAAATAAGAGTATTGAGGGCCAGCCAGAAAAGTTAAATATTCGCTCACTTTTAATTGAACTTGAATTGGAACGTCTACATAGGTGGTGGTTCTTTTGAAGTTGTACGGACTCCCAAGAAACTGGCCCGAGCCTTCAAATCCTTTTTGAGAATAAATAATCTCTGGTTGAATTCCCAAGAACTTTCCAACAGGAATTCCTATAAAAGCTCCACCTGCAAACCCTACGGTAGGATCAGCAACAAATTCATCACCTCTTTCGTCATATACATTTGAGTAGTTGATACCTGCTTTTAATCCGAATTTTAAATTTTCGCGATTTTCAGATTCTTGTGCCATGAATGTACCTATCGAAGTAAGTAATATTGCGGCAGATGTAACAATCTTATTCATAATTAATTTGTTTTGAATTTATTAGTACTTGTATTCTTATTGGTAAGATCCTCCAGTGCATTTGCTAATGCAGTCATGTCATGATCAAATTCAATTTTAAATGATTCCCATTTGTTTGCACCCTCGCTCTGGTATTCATTCGCTTTTGCTTTCATGGCCTCGTTTTTTAATTCCAATTCAGCAATCACTTTTTCCATTTCATCTTTAACCTTCTTTTCTTTGGTCTTGGCAATTTCTCTGAGTTCCAAAATGGTTTTTTCGTTTTTAGAAATTCTATCGCTTGATTCAATTTTAAACCTCAGATATTCCAATTGAAACTTTTCTTTCGTTTCCTTGAGAATTTTGGCTGCTTCTTCCATATCAGCTTTTGCTTGGTCTACGTTTTTTGTAGAGTCATTGCATCCTGTGATAAGAGGAACTGAAGTGATAATTAAAAGGGCAATGAAGTAGATTGTTTTTTTCATTTTAATATAATTTGAATTAGGACAAAGTTGGTGAACATGTGTTCTTTATTTGTTATACTATTTCAGTGAATACTTGCATGATTAACACATTTTGACAGAACTTAGCTCTCTTTTTTAGACCATTTAACCTGGGTTGAATCGAGATGTACTGATCGTTAATGACGAACCAGTTTTCCTGTTTGAAAAGTTCGTTGGTTATCAAAAACCTTGTAGATGTACACACCAGACGGCAAGTTGGATTGAATTTTAGTCGATTCTGTATAAAGAATAGTATTCAATACCTCTTCACCCATAAGGTTGTATATTTTGAAATTATAATCATGATCCTCCAAGATATTATTCAGATTAACAGATACATAGGTTTCGAAAGGATTAGGGTAAATAGAGATTGCTTCTTTGGCGTTCTCCACCAATCCGCTGGTTAAACTGGCGCAGTCTGTTGGTAATTTGGTTGCTGTAACAGTAACATTTGTAGAGGACAACGCACCACTTGTGGTCAAAGCCCTTCCGTCCAAAACTACTCCAGTATTTAAAGCACCTAAAGCGCCGTTATTGCAAACAATCGTACCTCTAAAAATTGAATAATTGTTTATGTTCACGGCACCTTCCACCTTCCAGTATACATTTTCAGACAAAGCTCCATTTAAAAGAACCACTTTTGAATAGGTACTTGTTGTAAGAGCGCCGTTGATTTGAATTACAAAAACTGCATTTGAGTTTCCTTGGGCATTGAGATAAAGTGTGTCCGTAAATGAACAAGCACCTTGCATTATGTAGGTATGCGGAGTAAGAACCAAATTGTTTCCGAACTGAGCTGGATATAGTAATTCAATATCCGGACTTAGGTTGTTTAAATAATTGTAAGCGATTAACAAGTCATCAGCGCAACGAGAAGTGGTATCATCTGGAATTGCATGGATAGTACCATTCACCAAAAGCGGGTCAAAGCCGGAAGCTGATCCATTATTACTTCCTACATCTCCTTTTAAATTAGTGATCCCAGCATTGCTTACAGCACCGTCAGACGAGAACAGAGCGAAACAAGCAGCTACACCTAAGTCTGGTGCTACCGGACCTGTAAGAACAGGGCTTCCACATCCGATTGGGGTATAGGCTAAAATGCCATCAGCTGTAACCGCTCCAGCAGTAGAAAGGGCTCTACCTTCTAAAGTATCACCTGTATTCATGTTTATTGCTGCGTTATTGGCAATAAAAGTACCTTTCATCGAGGCACCAGAAGCCATACTGATTAAACCTTCAACTTTCCAGAATACGTTACATGCCAATGCTCCGTTCATTAGTTTGATTTTCGAATTGGCGTTTGCAGAAAGAGTGCCCTGAATTAAGATAATAAAAACTGCGTTCGGATTGCCTTGTGCATTTAAGAACAAATCCAAATTAATGGTTGAAGCGCCTGTAATAGCGTGATTTCCTGGTAAAAGAATTTGACCATTTCCGAGAGAGGAAGCAGGAAAGGAGGAAGGAACAACAGCGTTTAATTGATTGTATGCAATCAGTAAATCGGCAGCAGCTTGAGCGCTTGCACCATCCGCATTGTGCATTACTCCGTTTACATTTCCAAAGCCAGTTAAAGCTCCATTGTTGGTGCCAACATTTCCTGTAATCTGAGAAATTCCAGAATTAGTAATCGCCCCACTGGCAGAAAAAATCACAAAATTAGCCGCTGTACCCAAATTAGGCGCCTGGGCTAAAAATGCCATGGGTAGAAAGCTTAAAAAAGCTGTAAACATGGAGTAAATTATTTTTGTTTTCATAGTAATTCGTTTTTGTTTTTGACCTGTATTATTCATGATGTAAAGGTCTAGGATTCAACCAAATTACTTGTTACAGAACTATCCGCAATAGTTACATAGTTCACACATCATTTCGATAGCTTTTTAAATGTTTAAAACAAAAACCCCTTATTCGAATTAACAAATAAGGGGTTTCAAATATTTATAAGATTGCTTTATTCTTTTACGAAGACATTACTTTCCATGGTTACTGTACCATTTCGAGCCAAGGCTCTCCCATGTAATTCAGCACCAGTTGAAAAGGTAATAGAACCTAGTGCGATAATGGTTCCTTTAAAAGAAGAGGTGGTACCAAAGGATGCAGAACTTCCAATTTGCCAGAAAATATTTCCCGCTTGTGCTCCTCCTGCTAAAATCACTTTACGTCCAGAAGTTACAGTTAATGCAGATGCCACTTGGATTATAAAAACGGCATTCGCGTCTCCTTTTGCGTCAAATGTAAGATCGCCAGAAGAAAGTGCCAAAGTGGAAGTAGATTTATATAAACCAGGTGTCATTGTTCTTCCGCCAAGATTCCCAGCAACGGTCACCATATCAGTAGCAACGCGTCCTGCAGCATCGTTGTAAGCAGCGGTCATGTCAAGTTTGGCTTGTTCAACCAAAGCTCCATTTATATAAAGTGTTCCATTTAAGATACCTGGAGGAAAACCTCCAACGGATGTGCCTGGGCTCAGACCTAGGTCGCCCGTGATGTTTGTTGGTCCAGTATTGGTTATGGAAGATCCAGCAATCACAGCGAAATTTTGAGCTACACCCAAATTGACTGAAGAATGAATGGTTGTTTGAATAGGAAAAGTTTTTCCTCCTGTAGAGGTGGATGGTTGAGGTTCAATCTTTTTACAGGCTGTAATAAGCACAAGGGCAAGTAATGTTATACTTGTCAAAAATTTGAATTTTTTCATGTTTTTAAGTTTGATTGTCGCTTTTGGCGAAACAAATGTGAAATTGTTTTCACAAAACAAAATTCAGAAAGAAGCAAGGAGAATGTGTTACATGGTTCTGTTTAGAACTTACATGATTCACATATTTCTTTAGGTGAAGGTTCAATTAAAAAAGCATCACTTGAAAAAATCGCACCTATCTCTAGGGCTGACTTGTTCAGCATTTTTTTGTCTGAATAATGCTACACAGCTACATTTTGTCCATGTACCATTGCAATTCCTTCTCCATTTTTTTATATCGAAAAATCGTAGATATTATTTTGCGAAGTCGTAGAAACGCCGTTTCGCTTTTTACCACATAGTCGAAAGCATGGTGATGCATGCAGTCGATGGCAACGTCAATTTTGTCTTGAGATGAAAGCATTACGACAGGAATATTAGGATGTATATCTTTGATTTTATCCAAAGTATCCATTCCGTTCATCGCTACTTTGTCTATGCCATCCAATTGATAGTCCAAAATGATGATATCTGGCTTTTCGGAAAGGTTGGCGATGCATTTTTCTCCGGTTGCAAATGTTTCAACTTTGAAATCGGCATTTTGTAGGAATTCTATTTCTAATGATTTTAAGAATAAGGCATCATCATCAACTAGAAATATTTTTATTTTATCTTCTTGCATTATAAGGTGTTTTTTAATTTGGTATATTCTTCTTTTAGTTCTTTACAGGCTTGGGAACAAGCCGCTCCAAGATTGAATATTAGTTCGTGTAATTCAGTACTATCTTTTTCGATTTTGGAATCTTCCTGTATTTTTTTCGCCATGTTTTCATAATCTTTATGCATTCCAACAATAAAAAAGGAAGGAATTAATTTATGGGCAGCCGACTCTATCGATTCCCAATCCTTGTTTTTCAAACCCTCTTTCATCGTGCTAATCAGAGGATTTATTTGTTCCAAATACAGTGAAATCATTTCCATAATCAATTCACGATTTGATTTAGTGAGTTGGTACAAATAAGTAAGATCTGTAAATTTTCTTTTTTCAATATTAAAAATATTGTTTTCCGATTTTACTTGATTTGGATTGGTTAGAAGACTAACAATTTTGTTGTAAAGTATCTTTTCATCTACTGGTTTTGCTATATAGTCATTCATCCCAACGGCCTTACATTTGGCTAAATCAACAGTGGTCACATCAGCTGTTAATGCTATAATGGGGATTTTAGAATGCATGACATTTCGTATGTAATCCGTTGCTTCAAAACCGTTCATCTGAGGCATTTGCAGATCCATTAAAATGATGTCGTAGGAGTTGGATTCCAATTTTTCAATAGCAATTTTACCGTTTGAGGCGAGATCTCTTTCAAAACCAAAATCATCTAAAAGGGTTTTCATTAAAAGTTGATTCAGTGGAATATCTTCGACAACTAAAACTTTAACACTTTTAATTTCTTCATTCAATTCAAACAGTCCAATATCAAGATCGGCTTTCAGATTGGTTTTATCGAAAGAAAGGAGAAAACAAAAAGTGGTTCCTTTCCCCAGTTCACTTTTCAGATTTATTTTACTTCCCTGGGCCTCGAGTAGTTTTTTTACAATTGCCAAACCTAAGCCTGTTCCACCGTATAGTCTGGAGGTGTCGCTCGAAGCTTGTTGGAAATTATCAAAAATTGAATTGAATTTATCCTCAGAAATTCCTATTCCTGTATCCTGAACAGAGAATCGAATTTGAACCGTTTCATGATCCTGTTCTTCCAGCTCAATTTTGACTATAATTTTTCCAACACTTGTAAACTTGACGGCATTGCTCACCAAGTTCAAAATTATTTGGTGTAAACGAACAGAGTCGCCAACGAGTACTTTCGGTATGTTTTTGTCGTATTCTGTTATTAACGCCAGGTTTTTTTCCTGAATTTTTAATTCAAACAAATGCAGCATCGCCGAAATGGATGAAGCTAATTTAAAAGGAGCTTTTTCGAAAGTCATTTTACCGGCATCCACCTTGGCCAAATCGAGAATGTCATCGATTAAGACAATCAATGCATTGCCGCTGACCTTGATGGCCATTAAATATTCTTTTTGTTTGGCAGTTAATTCTGTTTTCAACATGACCTTCGTAAATCCAATAATAGCGTTCATTGGGGTGCGAATCTCGTGGCTCATGTTCGACAAAAATTGTTGTTTAGCCTCCAACGCTGCTTCAGCCAAACGCATTGCGGCCTCGGCCTTACGTGTAGCATTTTCCGCTTTTAGGGTCGCGTTTTCTGCTCTTAAAGTCGCGTTTTCTGCAAATTCTTTTGCTTCAAGAAGCTCTGAATCAATTCTTTTTTGGACCGTAACGTCTCGTGCAACAATTACTATTCCCAATACCTTTCCTTTATCATCCTTGTAAACCGAACCGTTAAACAATACATCGGTCAGCTTACCATTCTTGTTGCGCAATGTTAATTGAGAATTCACCGCAGAGCCTTTAGCGAATACCTCTTGGTATACATCGCTCGCTTTTTCAGGTTCGGTGAAATAATTTAAAAAATCTGTACCCTTAAGAAGTTCTCTTGAAACACCAGTTATATCGACTGTGGCCTGATTCATATCCATAATTTTACCATCAATACTGATAGTAACCAATGGGTCCAAACTGGCTTCTATCAAACTGCGTGCATGCATGGATATATCATTTTTAGTGGAAACCATCTTAATTCTGTTTCATTTTTGACGGGTTGGAGTTTCCAATTTCCTCAATAGGCCCTCTTTTTTTGTCCTTTAATTTTTTAAAGTGAGAAGGGGAGAGACCGGTCATTTTTTTAAACTGATTGGATAAATGAGCTACACTGCTATAATTCATTTTCCATGCAATTTCCGAGATGTTTAGTTCATCGTAGATGATGAGCTCTTTTATTCTTTCAATTTTGTGAGAGATAATATATTGTTCGATTGTGGTGCCTTGAACTTCTGAAAATAGGTTGGCTACATACGTATAATCATGATTGAGCTTTTCACTTAAAAAGGTTGAAAAGTTGACTTTTATTGCCGTCTCTGAATGATGTACCATTTCGATGATAATGTTTTTGATTTTTTCTATCAACATTGCTCGCTTATCATCCATCAACTCGAGACCGAAATGGATTAGTCCCACTTTCAATAATTCACGTTGTGAGATGGTCAAGTTTTCCATGATTTCTACCTCCCCCAATTCAACAGGGGTAAAGTGAAGACCGAGTTTTTTTAACTCATCTTTTACGACCATTTTACAGCGATTACTCACCATGTATTTAATATACAATTTCAAATTGATGTCATTTATCAGGCTACATGACAAAGGTGGTGAATAATGCCGCGCGAAAAGTTGTATAAATTTTTAAAAAGTTACACAATTCACAGATTTCAATTTTTGTTTAGAATTGAACCATGATCACAATTAAGTTGTTTTTGGCACCTTAAAATGCAAAGTCCAATAGGTTTGTTTTGAAAGTTTTCTCAAAAAAAAAGCATCATCCAATTGAATGAATGATGCTCTGTTGATCGATTAAGTTCTATTTTCTAATAATGAACTCAGTTCGTCTATTTTCTTGATGCTCTTGATCTGTGCATCCTGTTTCTATAGAATCACACTCACAAGATTTTATTAAATCAGATTCACCAAAACCTTTTCCATAAATTCTACTTGAATTTGTAATTTTCGATTTGATATACTGCACTGTAGAATTTGCTCGGCTTTGTGATAATTTGTCATTATAGTTTTCAGAACCTCTACAATCTGTATGAGAATTAAGTTCAACCACCATTTCTGGGTATTTATTCATCACCTTAATTACTTTGTTTAGTTCTTTAGCTGCATCTGGACGTATCGTTGATTTATCAAAATCAAAATAGATAGGATTTAGTTTAATAACAGCGTTCAAGTTTTTATTGGTGGAAATTTCACTTTCATTAATCTCATCCAAAGAATCCGTGTCTGCGTCTGTGTCTGTGTCTGCGTCAGTTTCATCGTCATCGTCAAAGTCAGAGTCCGTGTAAGTTTCTCGATTTTCATCATCAGATTCCTTCTCTTCAACATCTTCATTTACTACATCCGAATTATTTTCTTGACGCATTATTACCTCAGTAAAAATGATTGATTCGGCTCCAAAACTGTTTGTTTCAGTGGTTCCTGGCAAATAAGCCTCTTTCTTTCCTGTGAGCGTATAATTGCGGTCTTTCTCTATGATAAACGCAAAAGTTCCGTTTTCATCTGCACTTTTTGTGCTGATTACATTGTCGTTTTGATCTTTAAGCGTGATTTGTGTTCCTGGGATGACATTACCTTTCTCATCCTTTGCAATACCACTGATTTTTCGCATTAAAAAGGGGGCTGTTTTGAAATCAAAAGCATAAATATCATCACTTCCGCTACCATCTGTTCTATTGGATGAAAAATAGCCATTGAATTTTGTGCCGTTAGAAATCAACGCATAATCATCATGAGTTGTATTTAAGGGTGCGCCAGGGTTTTCTGCGTTACTCCAACGATCACCGTCTGAAAAACTAAAGAAAACATCCAAACTTCCAAGACCAAAATGACCTGTTGATGAAAAAGATAATAATTGTTTCTTTTCATCATAAAATGGAAACATTTCATCACCTTCAGTATTGATTTCACTTCCTAAATTTATTGGTTTTGACCATTCATCATTGCCAGTTCTGGTGGATTTATAAATATCTGTTCCGCCAAATCCTCCAGGCATGTCACTAACAAAATATAAGGTATTACCATCTTCTAATAATTGTGGTTGACCAACTGAATAGCTAGGATTGTTATAAATAAATGGAATAGGAGTGGCCCATTTATCATTTTCAAAAACCGAAAAGTATACTTGTAGTTCTACAAATTTATCTTTCGATTTATCCTTTGATTTATTTTTAGTAACGGCCATTATTGTACCATTTCTCGCAAATGTCGCTGGTCCGTCGTGCATTTTAGAATTAAAATCTTTGTCAAAAAAGCGTACCTTTTTCAGTTGACCGTCTTTTACTTCAGCGATATACAAATTTAGGTAAGGCTCCTCGTTCCAATTGTATTTTCTTTTAATCATTTTGGGTCTTGCATTGCTAGAAGCATACACCACTTTGTCTTGATAATAAGAGGTTCCAAAATCTTGAGCATCCGAATTAATCGATTGATTATTGATATTGTAATCAGGACTTGCTTTTAAATAATTTGAAAACTGATTTTTATGCGTGTTAAAGCTTATGGCACGAAGGTCATTTGGTTTGTTTTTAGCAAATTCCTCCATCCATTTGTGAGACTCAGAAGACTTACCATTGATTTTTAAAACCATAGCATAATTAAAATAATCCTCCGGTATAATACCTGATCCACTTGTAATCAACTTTGCATAAGTATTTTCTGATTTTTCATAATCGCCCATGTTCCTATAACTTTCAGCGAGTTTTCGTTGACCTTCAATTGTTAAAGTTTTCGTGCGACTATATTTTTCGCTTGCTTGATAGAAAGCATAGACATTGAAGTCTTTGTCTGCTTTTATCTCTCGGTTTGATTTTTCCTGAGCGTTTCCACTTGTTGAGAACCCAAAAAGTAGAAGTAATGTGATGTATAAATATTTCATGTGTGCTAATTTTTTATATTAAAAATAACGTGGTGAATGGATCTGTTTTTTACCAGAAAAAATGAAATCATATCGCAACATAACCTCATGACTGCCTTGGTTGTAACTAAAGGTTCTGTTTCCGTGAGAAATGTCATACGAATAGCCTACATGCAGCTGTTCATTTACATCAAAGCCAACTAAAACACCAAAGGCATCATTCGTTCTATACATGGCACCGAGCAACAGTTTTTTCATAATAATAAACGAGGCGGTTAGGTCTGTTTGTAACGGAGCACCCTCTGTAACTTTCACTAGGGTTGTTGGCTTTAGAGCCAAGTTATCGGTTAGTTTTATAACCCCACCAGCAATAAAGAAATAGTGTCTTTGTGATTTACCATTCGAAGCAGAACCATTTTCTGTTGAAGAATAATTGCTTTGAACTAAGTTGGGCACTGAAACACCTGCATAAAATCGCTCTCTTGAATAATAAGCACCCGTTCCAAAATTGGGAGTAACCCTATTTGAGGTATTGTTGGAGAATGTTGCATCATTTTGCTGATCTAAAGAAAGAGAACTTAAATTGGCTTGTAAAATATTAACTCCACCGCTTAAACCAAGGGCAAGTTTAGATTTTTTATTCAATTGCATAATGTATGCAAAACTCCCATTCACCATTGTATTATTGATTGGACCGATTTTATCATTAGATGCTGAAAGTCCCAAACCTATATGTTTACTCAAAATTGGCGAGTGAAGTGTGAGAGTTTGCGTTAATGGGGCTCCTTTATAATCGACCCATTGCGACCTATGAAGCGCCGTGATTGTAAGTGCATCCCTACTTCCAGCATATGCTGGATTTATCGATAAAGTGTTGTACATGTAATGTGTGTACATGGGATCCTGCTGTGCTTGTGCTTTTAAACATAACATGCTTAAAAACAGAGCGGTTATAATTTTATTTTTCATGTCCTAATTTTTTTAGTTTGAATAACTTGGAATATTATAGATTTAAATAAATCGTTCCTTTGTAGATTGGTGAACCATCACCTAAATCAAGTATGTAGAAGTACGTTCCAACTGGCAATTTGTCTCCTCCAACATTTGAGGCAGATTGTGATTTACCATCCCAAGAATTAGTATACGGACTATCAGTAAAAACTCTCACTCCCCAACGGTTGTATATGGAAATTTGATTGTTAGGAAATCTCGATATTCCTCTAATCACATATAAATCATTGACTTGATCATTGTTTGGAGAAAATCCTTCTGGGATATGGAAGTCAAAAGGTCTAAGTTCAATAGACGCTCTATTGTTAGCCATATTATCATCCGTCTCATTGGCATAAATATTCACTTTGTTTTCGTAGTTACCACCGGCTAAAATTTTCACCTGAATATTCAGTGTATCAGTAGCAGCACTTATCATATTTCCGATTGTCCAAACGCCAGTGATTTCATCGTAGGTTCCAGAGGTACTACGGTACGACAAAAACTCGAATCCATTTTGTAATATTTCATTGACACCAACATCAGTTCCTGTTCTAGATCCAATATTTCTAGCAATGACTGTGAAGGTAACTATCGAATCATATTGAGGTTCCATGTTGGATGCAGACTTCGAAATACTCAAGTCAAAACCACAATTGCCTGATGATAGAGTGATATAACTTGAAATAGTATCAGGGGCACAAGTTCCTGTTAAAACTACATTATAGGTAGCATCAAAGTCTAAAACAGAGATTGGATCGATGGAAAGGTTGGCAGTGTTAGCACCAGAAATTGAACCACCATTTGATAAATTAGTCAAACCTTTTCTCCATTGATAAGTCAACCCTACACCATCGCCAACTATTGAGAATCCAATAGAATCA
>JAHKAT010000237.1 GCA_018825925.1 Bacteroidota bacterium
ATGCCTATTATGGTGCTGCCTTGGCCATGATGACTTCATTTTTGGTGCAGTTTTTATTGACTTGGTGGTGGAGTCGAAAAATTGATCCCATGCCTTGGGGCACATTTAATCGTAAGGGATGAAGGGTATAAAAGAGTTTTTTAGAGGTTTTACTGTATCAGATTACTTGTTCGTTTTCGTTCTTCTAACGATGTGTTGGTCGGTCAAATATGCTCCAATTGGAATCTGTATTCTGGTAGTAGTTGGAATAAAAAACTGGGTAAAATCAACATCTTTACTTCAATCAATACTAGATTGGAAGTCGCCTAGTTTTTGGTTAATGTTGTTTTTTATTTGGCATGTAATTGGTCTACTTTGGACGGATAATTTCCGTTTTGCATGGTCTGATATTGGAATGAAAATACATTTTTTATTTGTTCCTTTTATACTTGCGAGTGTTCACTTCAGTTTCTCTAAAAATAAAGCATTACAGCTCTGGATTTGGAGTTTAGCGCTGACAGTGGTCGCCAATTTATTGTTTTCCTCAGTGCAGTCGATCTATTATCCTGAAGACAATCACTGGGGATTTTTCTTAGAGTCTGAGTTCTCTCACTGGATGCACCGAAGTTATTATGGAACATACACGGCATTGGCGGCGATTACTGTTTTATTTTTGAAACCCTTTACTTTCAAAAGAGTTCTATGGGGTGATTTTGGCGTTTTTGTTTTATTGTCTTTTGCTACCTTTTTAACGGGGTCGAAAGCAGCTTTTCTGTTAATCTTTTTAGGAATAGGGATGTATTTGCTGCGGGTATTGAAAAATCAAAAACGAAGTCCTATAAAATTGATTTTAGGCACGCTGGTATCCATTGGAATTCTTGTACTTGTTTTACCAAAAACCACGGTAGGCTTGCGTCTTGCAGAAATCCCCAAGGCCCTAAAAAACATGCAAACGGCTGGAAATAATGATGTTGAGACTAATGCTTCACGATTAATTGTTTGGTCGACAAGCTACAAGTTAATCACAGAAAAATATTGGTTGACTGGAGCTGGAACGGGCGATGGTAAAGATGAATTAATTTCCAAAAATTATGAATTAGGAAACATTGGTGTTGCCGACAAAAAGTTAAATTCCCACAATCAATACCTCAATTCGTGGCTTCAACTAGGCTTGGTTGGAATATTTAGTTTGTTGATGATTTTTGTTACCTCAATCCGAATAGGTTTTCAAAAAAGGTCAGTTCATGAGTTGTGTTTAAGTATAGGTTTAATGATCACATTTTTGTTCGAATCTTTTATAGAAACTCAAGCGGGGATTATTCCGTTCTGTGTCCTAATTTGTTTGCTGAGCTTGAAGTCAGAACCAATCAAGCTTTCGAACGTTTAAATTTCTTTTGCTTTCGCAATTGTTTCCGCTAACCACCAATCTTCTTCGGTATCGATGTCTAAACCGTCTAAAAATGGCACAACCATTGGTCTGATTTTGTCAAAATGTACCCAACTTTTTTCTCGCAATGATGCAATATGAAAAATGTACAACAAACCGTTTACATCATACATTGGTGAAATATCTTGCCTTCGAACGACTTCATTTTTTTGAAACTTTTCAATAAAATCACCTTTTTGCTCAAACAATGTGTAAAATGGGTGACCTTTAGGCTCGTTTACCGCAACCACGGCTTGATCGCCTTCTTCATAAAGTGATAGGGCACGCTCAATGTGTTGAAGAGTTCTAAAGGGACTAGTTGGCTGAAGCAAGATTAAAAACTCAGGCTTAGTAATTGATTTATCAATAGCGTCAATCATTACCTCAAGCATTCCTGAGGTATCGGAAGCAAGATGTTCCTCTCTCATTAGGCAGGTAATACCGCTATTTTGATGTGCATCAAGAAGCTCTTGGCTATCCGTAGAAAGTACGATTCCGTCTTTCGAACTAATTTTTTTGGCTAGCTCAATTGCTCGACTCGTCAGAGACATCCCTTGATTAAATGGTTTAACGTTTTTATTAGGAACGCCTTTAGATCCAGCTCGGGCTGGTATTAAGATCAAACATCTTTTAGGATCCAGTGCCATTAAAATTGTATGTGTTTAATATCTTCTTGTGCTTTGATGTAATCCTCATGTTTCCCAATGTCCAACCAATAATGAATTATCGGATAATTGACCAGTGAATTTCCGTCTTTCATCAGTTGATCCATCAAGTCGGTCGCGTTATAGTGTTCGCCTTTTGGGATATGTTTTAAGAAACTTTTCTTAATAAGATAAATTCCTGCATTTGAATAATAGGTATAGGATGGTTTTTCACGAAGAGACTTAATTTGGTCGCCTTTGGTTTCTAATACGCCGTAAGGGATTTCTACACGGTAAGGTATACTTGCAACCGCCATATCGGCATCCTTTTCAATGAAAAATTTATAAAAATCTTCAAAATCTATATTGGTCAATAAGTCTGAGTTCATCACCAAAATTGCATCTGATGTGATCGTTTGTATTAAACCTACTGAGCCTAAAGTACCTAGTGGCTTGTCTTCATGTATGTACTGAATATTTAACCCTTTAGAAGAACCGTCCTGTAAATAGGCCTCAATTTGTTCGGCTTTGTATTTTACAGAGATCGATATTTTCTCAATTCCGTAAAGTGCCAATCGGTCTATATTGTGCTCTATGATTGGTTTTCCGCCTACTTTTAACAGTGGCTTTGGGGTTTCGTCTGTTAAAGGTCTTAATCGTTCACCTCTGCCACCCGCCATTATCACAACCTCCACAGGTAACACAGAGCGTAAAGCGTGTAAATCTAAGAGCTTTACTATTCGGCCTTCATGGTCTAAAATCGGAAAGAAATAGATTTGTTGTTCTTTGAAAGCATTTATTTTCGCAACCGAATATTCGTCTTCTTGAATAAACCGAAAAGAAGTATGCATGATTTTTTCTACACTTTCAGAAAGGGAAAGCTCTTCCAAAAGACCTCGTCGAATATCTCCATCGGTTACAGTTCCAAGTACTTTGTCGCGATCATTAACAACGAAAACAGGATTGCCATTCAGTTCATTCAAACGTACCAAGCATTCTTTAATACTTGAGGTGTTTGATAATTTATGCAATGAAATGTCAATCATAAAATGTGAGTTAAAGTCTATAAAATTGCAAAATAGATTTTACTTGGTCATATTTTTCCTGACCATTTTGATTTATAAAATCCTGTATAATTTTTTTGTATTGCTCTTGATTATGTATTCTTTTTCCTATAAAGAACTTTTTCGTGATAGGTGAAAAGTTTCGCTTGAATTTAAATAAAGGATTGTCCCAATCATTGGTCAATCCACCACCAAAATTCACTTTTTTCAATCCTCGTTCGTGCGCCCATTCGCAGGTTTTAGCAAGCAAAAGATTAGAAGCAGGAACTTTTGGATATTCTAAATTCCTTGCTGAAAGGTAATAAGTGAGCAACTCTCCATGTTCGAAAAACAAGGCCGTAGCATATACTTCTTTGTTTCGAGTCACTTGACTGATCCAAACGGATTGGGGTAGCTTATTTATAAGCTCTTGGTAATAACTGCGATCGAAAAAATAAAAATCCGTTGCCCCAGCATTGTGCATGGTAGCTGCATATAGTTCAACAAAATCGTTAATATCCTTTATTTCGAATGGTTTTATGCCGAATTCGAATCCGTCTTTTATCAGTTTTCGAACAACATTTCGGTTGGTGGATGAAAAGGAATTTTTCCAAAGATCTTCAATGTTTTGAGTTACATCTGCTACAACTATAGTGCGATTGTGTAGATTGACTATGTTTTCTTGAAAAACAAGTTCTTCCTCATTTTGTAAAATAGGGTGGTAACGAACGAATTCTGTGACTATGTTTTTATTTGTGGCGTACTCCAAAAAGTGCTTTTCAGCTTCTAATGATAAATTCTTATCTGTTGTAAAAGGGCCAGCGTATCCATAAGGGGAGCTGATATCAAGCCATTCTGAATTTGGTATTGGCAGCAATAAATACGGATACATCCAAACCTTATCTCCTGTTGAAACTGTAAAAATTTCAAATTCACCATTTTGTAATTCTGCTTCGCAAGCTAAAAAACCAGGATGGAAATAGATATCGGCACGAAGTAATTGTGGGCCAAATTTCTCAATGAATTTTTCGTGGTTTCGAGAATCAAAAACTTCAATATTCATGGAAACTAATTTCGCGGGGATTTTGTTTTTATTAGTACAAACAAAGATAGAAATATCTAAGTCAATTGTTAAAAAGTGGATTTTTTGTACAAGAGATTTTCGAATGGAATTTGTTTAATGAAATCAATGATTTTAGAACTGGCATTTCCATCGCCATAAATATTCGATGCATGGATGTAGCTTTCTTTAAATTCTTCAGAAGTCAATTTTGGAATTGAAGCTAAAATGGTTTTAAGGTCTACAGGGCAATCCATCACATTTTTATTTCTCAAACGTCCGGCTTGTCGGTTTCCAATATTTAAAACAGGCAAGCCAAAACTTTGAGCCTCAATAATGCCACTGCTCGAATTTCCTAGTACATATTTTGCACATTTCAAAGCGGAATAATAGTTGGTTTTACCCAAGCTTTTTACAAAATGAATACGAGGATTAGAAGCTGACCATTTAGATAATGTTTCGTTAATTATTTGGCCACCAACATCTACATTGGCTGCTGTAAATAAATATTGATCGTTGGTGTGCGCTAATAACCCAGTAAGGAGTTCATCCAGAAAGGTTTGATCGATGGTTTGTCCTATCGTTTCGCTGTGTATTGTCGCAAGTACAAATGGTACTCCTTTTAATAAATTATACTTTTCATATAATTCCTTTTCAGAAGTGAAGGACATCGAAAGTATGCTATCCAAACTCGGTTCGCCAGAAACACAAATTCGCCAAGCTTCTTCGCCCATTCTCAGAATATTTTCTCGGTATGTTTCTGTGGCAGGAAAATGAAGGTGACTCATTTTGGTAACCGCATGACGGATTTGATCGTCAGTTGCGCCTTCGGTAACTTCACCTCCTGAGAGATGCGCAATGGGAATGCCTGCAAACAAGGAGGCTGAAACCACAGGGATTAACTCCGATCTATCGCCAAGAACGAGCAATAAATCGAGATGATTTTCTGAGAAATAATCAGCCAATGCAATTTGAAGTCGACCATTCGATTTAGAAATCGCTAAAGCACCACTTTCATCCTCTTGCATACAATTGAATTCGGCAGCGATAGGAAAATTATCGTTTTTTATTTCCTCAATGGTTTTTCCTTGACTCTCCAAAAAATGAGCTCCTGCCACCAATAAATTTAAATCAAAGGCCTCGTCATCATGAATGTCTTTTAATAGTGGTTTTAGCGGACCATATTCAGATCTTGCGGCTGTAAAAACGGCTATTTTTATCGGTTTTCTCATGTGAAATCTATGTGTTTCCAATCAAGAGCATCCCACTTATTGAGGTTCGTTTTTATTTTTTTTCCTAAAATTTGCTCATATAAATCTACAGGAATAAATTTCATAGGACGCCTTCCCACCAAACAATCTTCTGAAATTACGTCGCCTGCTTTTAGTTCACGGTTGACATACAAACCTTTTCCAACCACTTTTTTTGTTTCCTTTTCTACTTTTTGAATTCTTTTGATACCGTCACCAAGTGCTAGTTCAACAGCTCTAATTCCATCCACCATTTCTTTAAGTTCTTCGGGGTTTAATGAAGCCTTATGGTCTGGACCCGGTAAGTTTTTATCAAGAGTAAAGTGTTTTTCAATAACCCGAGCACCTAGAGCTGCTGCGGCAATTGAGATCGCTATTCCGTCAGTGTGATCGGAGTATCCTACGGCGCATTTAAAAACAGATTGTATGGTATCCATTGCTTTTAAATTGACCGTTTCCAATGGTGCTGGATACTCTGAGGTACAATGTAAAATGGTGATTTCAGGAGTTCCATTGTCGAGAAGTGTGTAATAGGCCGTTTCTACGTCTGCTAAATTAGACATGCCAGTTGATAGTATCACTGGTAATTTCTTTTGAGCAATCTGTTTTAAATAAAGAAGGTTTCCTATTTCCCCTGAACCTACTTTTAATAGGTTGATTTTTAGCTCATCAACTAAAAAATCCAAGCTTCTTTTCTCATCAGGAGTTGACAGAAAGTCGATGTTTTGTTCTTTGGAATAGCGTTGTAATTCTTTAAAATCATCATAACTTAACTCAAGCGATTTGAGCATTTGAAACTGTGAGCCATCACCATCATTTTTCGTTTGGTACTCTGCTTTGGGTGCATCTGTGGTGATTAGTTCTTCGGTTACCCACGTTTGAAATTTCACACAATCAACTCCTGCTTTTTTTCCAGCATCAATAAGTTGTTTAGCCATTTCTAAGCTTCCGTTGTGGTTAACGCCAGCTTCTGCTATAATGTAAATTTTATCTTCAAACATTTTTT
Organism: Bacteroidota bacterium; assembly: GCA_018825925.1. GTDB lineage: Bacteria > Bacteroidota > Bacteroidia > Flavobacteriales_D > Crocinitomicaceae > UBA2040. The sequence continues at coordinate 6,409 of JAHKAT010000237.1, forward strand.
CAGTTTTAAGGTTGAAAGCTACTCGGTAGATTTACAATTCGCTCTTCTAACCATTCAGAATTGCTTAAATCTCCACAAGGAGCATCTTTAAAGGCAGGAAGTTTATTCATTAAAGTCCAAATCGGTCGCGTCATTACTCCATGGTCATTGCTGAATTTTAGAAAAGCATCTCTTTCCGTTTTGTCTTTCAGTTGAATGGTATTTAACCAATAATTGGCCGTGGTATTTAAACGTTCTGTAATTACGGTAATTTCGAATTTTGGAATGTTTTCGATATAAATTTGAGCAGTTATTCGCTTGTTTTTTAAAATTTCATTGAGCTGCTCCAATTGAGCACAAGCCAGTGCTGCATTAATATTAGGCATCCTATAATTGTAACCTATTTCATCGTGGAAAAATTCGTATGGATGACTCTTTTTTGCTGTGGTGGTCAAATGCTTTGCTCGCATCGCCATCTCTTCATTATTGGTCACGATAGCCCCTCCTCCACCAGAAGTCACTGTTTTATTACCATTAAAGCTAAACGCGGAAATATCGCCAAAAGTACCTGAGTGACGACCGTGTATATAACTTCCTAAAGATTCAGCAGCGTCTTCAACGACTATGATGTTGTGCTTTTTACAGATACTCGCGATTTCCTCAATTCGGCACATAAATCCAAAAGTGTGCATAGGAACACAAGCTTTGATTCTTTGTCCTGTGCTTTTAAGAACGCAATGACCTGTTTCACTTTGCTTCGTTTCATTCTTTAAAAAGATAGCTAAAGCATCTGGCGAAAAACCAAGTGTATCAAGGTCGACATCAATAAAATAAGGAGTTGCTCCAAGGTAAGAAATAGCATTGGCGGTCGCAACAAAAGTCAGCGCTTGAGTAAGGACTATATCTTTTGATTCAACTCCGGCAACCAACATAGCCATATGCAATGCAGCTGTTCCATTCATTGTTGCCACGGCATATTTAGCACCTGTAATTTCAACCATCATATCCTCAAATCGATTGACAAATGGCCCTACAGAAGAAACGAAAGTAGAATCAATGCATTCTATCAAATATTCCTTTTCTTTTCCGCCAAAATAAGGTGCATGGAGTGGAATGAAATCTGCTCCAAATCTTTGACGAACAATGTCTACGACTCCTTGAAAACGAGTTTCCATCACAGGTTATAGATATTTGCTTTGTATTGACTAAGGTTGGCTGGGTTTTTAAACCATTCAATGGTTTCCTTCAGGCCATCTTTCAGACTTGTTGTTGGAATCCAGTTGGTGTGTTCTTTAAGCTTTGTATTGTCGCCAAACAAACGAAAAACTTCAGATTTCTCTGGTCGTAAACGCTGGTCATCTTGTAATATTTTCGCCTTTGGATTAATTTGCTGAATTAATTCATTCGCTAAATCACCAATTGAAATTTCATTTTTGGTAGCAATATTTACATCGTGGCCTTTTAATGAATCGCAAAGTGAAATTTCAATAAATCCTTGAGCCGTGTCTTTGGCAAAAACCAAATCGCGTGTAGGAGTTAAATCACCCAAACTGATCTCTTCATAACCATTTAACAACTGCGTAATTATTGTAGGAATGATTGCTCTAGCCGATTGACGCGGACCGTAGGTGTTAAACGGACGTACAATGGTAAGGGGCAAATCGAAACTTCTATAAAATGATTCTGCGATGCAATCAGCTCCAATTTTTGTAGCCGAATATGGCGACTGACCTTGGCGAGGATGCTTTTCGTCAATTGGAACGTACTGTGCAGTGCCATACACTTCACTTGTTGAGGTAACTAAAACACGTTCCACTCCAAAATCCTTTGCCGCCTGTACTATATTCAAAGTCCCTTTCACATTGGTATCAACATAAGCATCAGGAGAATGATAAGAATAGGGAATCGCAATTAATGCAGCCAAATGGTACACAATATCTATTCCTTTCATTGCTGTTCGAACTCCGTAAGGGTCGCGTACATCTCCAGTGAAAACATCTAATTTTGCTTTCGTTTCATCACTTAAAGAGTCGATCCAACCCCATGAGTTGAAAGAATTGTAATAGCAAAAAGCGCGGATTTCAGCACCTTCCTTCAATAAAGCCTCCACCAGATGTGATCCAATAAACCCATCAGCACCTGTAATTAAAACTTTTTTACCTTTCAGTCGCATGTATAATTGTTTTGCGCAAAGATATTAAAAAACGATTGCTCTGGGGAAGTACAATGTCGGGAATAAAGTAGACCATGTAATTGCTTAGATTCATGAATATAGATTGCTTTCGATGAAAAAACTTTAGTTTTGCTGAAGATCAACTCATATGTCAGATAAAGTAAGTATTTCCGTAGTGATTCCGTGCCGCAACGAGGCCAATTATATCGCTGATTGTATTGAACATATATTTCAATCAAATGGATTGGAGAATATGGATCTCAGAGTCTTTGTTGTAGATGGAATGAGCGACGATGGTACCAGAGCGATCATAGCCGAAGAGGCTGAAAAAAACGATCGAGTGAAGCTGATTGATAATATTCATCAATTAACACCTTATGCATTTAATCTAGGAATTTACGCTGGAGGTAAGGTTGATTTTGTGCAGATTGTAGGAGCCAGACACATGATAAGTCCAAATTATTTGGAAACATGTTTAAAGCGGTTGAACGACAGTCCGGATGTTTGGTGTGTAGGTGGGCAAATAAAAAATGAATTTATTAACGAAACTGGAGAGATCATTGCTGCGGCTATGGGGACTGCATTTGGAATGGGTTTAGGAAATTTTAGAACCTTGGAAAAATCTGGTTATACCGATACGGTGACAAGTCCGATGTATCCCTACGCTGTATTCGATAAAATTGGATTTTTTGACGAGCAATTAATCCGAAATCAGGACGATGATTTTAATTATAGGGTAACGAAAGCAGGAGGAAAAATCTATTATGAACATGACATTTCTTTACGATATTTTGTTCGTGGTTCATTCTCATCACTTTGGCGACAATTTTATCAATACGGATATTGGAAGGTTTTTGTCAACCAAAAACACAAAGCGGTAACGACGATTCGCCAGTTGGTTCCACCTTTGTTTGCCTTTTATTTACTGCTCGTCGTACTTACCTCTTTACTTCAGTTCGGAAGTTTCCCATCCTTCCGTTGGCCTTTGTATTTGTACATTATTCTTACTTTATACTTTTCCTATAAGACAAGTTTAGAAAAGAAAGTGCCATTTGTGGGACTCATTCAAACTTTCCCCATTTTACATGTTTCATACGGATTAGGGTATTTGAAAGGTATATGGACCTTCATTATTCAGAAACAAAAACCTCAGGATAAGCAAAAAAGAATGTCGAGATAATGACTAAATTCACCTCCAAAAAAAGACCAATATGATTCCGTTTTCTCCTCCAAGAATAGATCAAAAAGTAATTGATGAGGTAACTCTCGCACTAAAAAGCGGATGGATTACTACCGGTCCACGGACAAAACAATTTGAAAAAAATATTTCTGAATATACTAATTGTAAAACCACTGTTGCCGTTAATTCATGGACAATGGGTATGCAAGTCTTACTTCATTGGTGGGGTATAGGAGAGGGTGATGAAGTGATTTTGCCGGCCTATACCTATTGCGCTAGTGCAAATGTGATCATACACGCTGGAGCAAAACCGGTAATGGTTGATATTAATCCGGAAGATTTTAATATTTCAGTAGATGCAATTCGCAATGCGATTACCCCAAGAACAAAAGCAATTATCGCTGTTGATTTAGCAGGTTTTCCATGTGACTACGATCAAATAAATGCTTTGGTAAAAGAAAGTTCAGTTTTATCACAATTTAAAGCCAATAGCGAGCAACAAGAAAACTTAGGAAGAATCTTAGTAATCGCCGATGCTGCACATAGCTTTGGCGCAGAAATGAATGGTATGAAGTCTGGAGCGTTAACAGATATTTCTACTTTTTCATTTCATGCTGTGAAAAACCTAACTACCGCAGAGGGAGGAGCCTTATGTTTCAATTTGCCTCAAAGCTTTGATCACGAAGATATCTATAAAACGTTTTGTACTATGATTTTACATGGTCAAAATAAAGATGCTTTAGCCAAAACTCAAAAAGGAAACTGGCGTTATGACGTTGAAGAGCCAGGTTTTAAGTGTAATATGACCGATTTACAAGCTGCTATTGGCTTAATAGAGTTAGAGCGCTACCAAGAAAATCTGGATAGAAGAAAGCAAATTTTCGAATCCTATGACAATGCATTTTCGAATGAAAGCTGGGCAATTTTGCCAGTCCACACAACCTCTAATAAAACGAGTAGTTACCATCTGTATCAATTGCGAATAAAAGGGATTTCAGAGGATCAAAGAGATGCAATTATGCAAGGGATTTTTGATCAAGACGTTTCTGTGAATGTGCATTTTTTACCCTTACCTACGCTAACAGCCTATAAAAAAAGAGGATATAAAATGGAGGAATATCCTGAGACTTGGAACAAATATGCAAACGAAATAAGTCTGCCCGTGTATTTTGACTTGAATGAGAGTCAAGTTTCTACGGTTATTAATGCGGTGAAAACATCAGTTCTAAAAGTATTGAAATGAAAAGAGCGTTTGATTTAGTTTTTTCTAGTGTCATTTTACTTTTGTTTTTGCCTTTCGGAATAATTATTTCTCTACTCATATTAGCTAGCTCAAAAGGCCCTGTATTTTATTTTCAAACTAGAGTAGGGAAAGGAAATTTGGATTTTAAACTGTTTAAGTTTAGAACCATGAGACCGTTCACTGACCAATTTGGAAAGTTAACAGTTGGAAAAAGAGATCCAAGAATTACAGGTATTGGTTATTTTTTAAGAAAATTTAAATTGGATGAATTCCCTCAATTTATTAATGTTTTAAAAGGCGATATGTCTGTTGTAGGGCCCCGACCAGAGGTAAGAGAATACGTGAATTATTATAGTTCTGAACAACTTCAAGTATTAAACGTTCGTCCAGGAATAACAGATTATGCGAGCTTAAAATACTTCGATGAAAATGAGTTGTTAGGAGCTTCTGAGAATCCAGAAAAGACTTACATAGAAGAAATTATGCCAGAAAAACTAAAGTGGAACCAGGTTTACATTCAAAATCCATCCTTAATAAATGATTTTAAGATTATTGGTTTGACCATAAAGAAAATATTTAGAATTTAATGAAATGCAAAAAGTAAAAAAACGCATTATTTTCTTGGACCTTGTTTTTATGTTATTACTTGTTATTCAGTTTGTTAACACCAATAAGCAGACTCGAATTCTTTTCATAGGTAATAGCTACACCTATCGAAATGAGATGCCAGATATCTTTGAGCATATTGCAATTTCTAAGGGAAAGAATATATATGTTCAATCAATAACGAAAGGAAAAGCCACCTTAATGATACAGTCAAAACGAGATGAGGTGTACCGGGTTATAAAAGATCATAGGTGGGATTATGTTGTAATTCAAGGCTCGAGTAGAGATTTTATTCAACCGACAGAAATGATAACGGATAAAACCATGCCTGCTATGGAAAAGGTAATACGTGCTGTTAGGAGAAATCGAGCTGACACCAAAATAATGCTTTATATGACTTGGGGATATAGAAATGGTTATGTCCCATTCGATTATACTGACACCTATGAAAAAATGACCTATACAATTCGGGATGAGTATTTACGGATCAGCAAATACTATAATTTTGGAGTTGTACCTGTAGGAATTGCCTTTAAAGATTCGCGCATGCGTCGCCCAGATGTCGATTTATATGTTAAAGATGGCGCTCATCCGTCGCTTAAAGGATCCTATTTGGCCGCTTGCTGTTTTTATGCTGCTTTGTATAACGAAAGCGCAATTGGGTCGACATACTATGGAAAATTAGGTCCAAAAATTTGCTATTACTTACAATCAGTTGGAAGTAAAAATGTACTATATCAAAGGAAAAAATATAATTTGATCAATCAAGAAGTTCAATAATTATTAAACCATATTGGACAAATAGTGCGGTATAAAGCAGCGCGATTATAATTAGTGAATAAAAACAGCTAAACCTGCACCGACTAAAATTGCGATGAGTTTCGTTAGATTGAATTTATGATTCTCACTGGTTTCAAATATAATAGTTGTCGAAATATGAAGAAACATACCCACTACAATTGCCAGAATAATTGAGAAATTAAATTGAGACTGATCTTGGAAGGTACCAAAAAACAATCCTGCGGGTGTCATTAATGCAAACAAAATCAAGTACATCCATGCTTTCATTTTTGATAAATTGGAGTTGATCAAAATAGTCATTAGCGCAATTGCCACAGGAAATTGATGAAACAAAATACCAATTAATAAAGAGTCATTTCCTGATAGGGCGCCGTGTTCATGAATTAATAATTCATTTGACCCCAAAGGAATTCCTTCGATAAATGAATGAATAGAAAGGGAGATAAGCATTCCAAAAGGTAATTTGTGTCCAGAATGATGATGAATGTGGCCATGTTCGATACCTCCAGAAAAGTACTCGAGAATCAATTGAATCAAGAAGCCAATCAGAATGTAAATCCCGATAGACTCTTCGTTGTGTTCGTATAGTTCAGGAACAAAATGAATAAAGGCTATTGAGAGTAAAAAACCTCCACTTAAGGCTAAACTCAGCTTAATTAAAGAAGCATTGTGTTTGTTGAGCAAAGCGACAAATACTCCCCCTAAAATAACCGAAAAAATCAACCAAAAAATCGCCGTAAAAGTCATAAATCTGTTTTTCTTTTGCAGATGAAAATTGACCTTTCAGAAGTCATCTCATCAAATGGTTTGAGATCAAAGCTACCGAAACGATCGATAACTTGAAAATCTGCTTGCTCTAATAATCTGTTTAAATCCTCGTGACTATAACCACGAACTTTTTCTTCGAAATGAAACAACTTTCCATGATCATCAATATCGATTGATTTTCTTATGAATTGGCCATCGTAACTCCGTTCTATACAAAAATGTATGCCATCCAATGTTTTATCTTCAATCGGAACTAGGTTTTTAATGACATAATTGGCGTTTAAAAAATCAAAAACAAACCATCCATTTAGGCGTAACATACCGTGTACAATCCGCAAAACATGAAGATTGTCCTCGTCGTTAGGAAAATAACCGAAGGAAGTAAACAAGTTGAATATAGCATCAAACCTTTGGCCCTCAATGCTTTTTCGCATATCGTGTACCTTGAAATGTAAGGTTTCATTTTCAAGTAATTTTGCTGATTCAATACTTTGTTCTGATAAATCAACCCCTAAAACATTCAAGCCAGCATCGTTTAAAGTTTTAGAATGACGCCCTTTTCCACAGGCCAAATCCAAAACATTAGAATTTGAGGATAAATTTATTTTATCAAGTAAATTTTGGATAAAAACCTTGGCTTCATCCAAATTTCTCTTCTTGTATAACAAGTGATAATAGGAGGTGTCGAACCAAGAGGCAAACCATTCATTGGAATTCATAGTCGGCAAAGATAAGAGGAATTCATACTTACATTTAAATGAAGAAGATAAAATGTTAAGGTATTTAATTCCTATTGTTTATATTTGCGAATATCTATTATCTGATATGTCGATCTCTAATGTTTACCAATTATTTAAAACTCTGGAAAAAGATAGCATTTTGCTTTCATTTAAGGGGTTGGTGACGGCTGAACTTTTGTCATCGATTTTACACATAATGGAGTCTAAATTGACACACCTACAGGAAGACTCAAAGTTGAAGAAAAAGGTGTTTAATGTTTTGGTGGAGTGTTTACAAAACTTATATCATCATATAGATGTTCATGAGGATGATATAAAGGAAGATATTGAACTGCTTGATAAAAAGTCTGCAGTTTTTATGATTGCTAGATTTGGAGGTAGTTTTTACGTGCGCACAGGTAACTATGTTGAAAATAAAGATGCTACCAAATTAATGAGACGATTAGATAAGATTAATTCCTTAGATAAGGAAGAATTGAGACTTTATTATCAAGAAATACTCGGAAATGGTGGTCGTTCGGGTAAAGGTACTGCTGGTTTGGGAATGATAGATATTGCGCGCAAATCAGGGAATAAATTAGAATATGAATTTGTACAAGTAACGGAGGATATAAAATTCTTTTGCTTGAATGTTAAGATTGATTAATAAAGATGAACATGGAGAATTTGCTTATTGAAGGTTCGGCTAAAACACCTACAGTGAATTTTAATTCAGAAGCTGGTGTTATTGAATTAAAAGGGAGATCTATTCCTGAAAATTCAGTAGAATTCTATCAACCTTTAAATGAATGGATTGAACTGTATGCAAAAAGTCCCAAATTAGAAACAGTCGTTGAAATTAAACTGGAGTACTTTAACACTTCTTCATCAAAATGTATCTTGGATTTATTTAAAAAGCTTGAATCTATGAATAACTCATCGACGCAAGTTAAGGTGAACTGGTACTTCGAAGAAGACGATGAGGATATGGAAGAAGCGGGTGAAGATTATCAAGCAATCATTGGTTTGCCTTTTAACATGATAGAAGTCGACGAAATATAAATGCGAATAGGAATTACCGGTGGAATTGGATCAGGAAAATCGATAGTTTCTAAGATTCTTATCGCCAGTAATTACACAGTATTTAATTCAGACGAAGAAGCAAAAAAAATTATTGCACATAATACTAAAGTCCAACAAGAAATTGTTGGACTTTTTGGTGCTGAGTCCTTTTTACACGGTAGCTATAATCGCAAATTCATAGGTGAAAAGATTTTTCAATCTCCAGAATTGAAAGAACAACTGAATGAAATTGTACACCCTGTTGTTCGCAATGAATTTGAAAAAAAAGCATCAGTTTTGCCTGTGATTTTTAACGAAGCAGCAATTTTTTTTGAAACAGGTACCTATAAAAGTTTTGATAAAATGATTTTGGTTACCGCTCCAAAGGAAATTAGAATTCAACGGATCATGAAAAGGGACCATTTGACCTTGCCTGAAATTGAATTGCGAATGGGTAGCCAATGGTTGGATGAACAAAAACGAGCATTGACGGATTTTGAGCTGATCAACGATGGCCAAACTTCTGTTTTATTGCAGCTTCAAAAAATATTAAACGATTTATCTATTTGATTTCTTCATAATCATCAAAATCATCATCGCTTCTCCTTTCTTGGTCCTTAGAATCCTGACTTACTGGTGTTCTAAATAAGTTTAGAATAGATAATATTGACTTTCCGATGACATTCACGAC
>JAHKAT010000238.1 GCA_018825925.1 Bacteroidota bacterium
GATCTGGCTAATTTTGTCAAAAACAAGTTTTATGCTTAAAGTTGGCGTTTTAGGTGCCGGACATCTAGGGAAAATCCACATTAAATTACTTTTAGAATTAAACGACATTTATGAATTTGTCGGTTTTTACGACTCCAATCTTGAGAATGGCAAAAAAGTGGCCGAGGATTTTGGAATTGAGTATTTTCAATCGGTAGACGAATTGATTCAAAAGGTAGATATGTTAGATATTGTTACTCCAACATTGTCTCATTATGAATGTGCCTCCAAGGCTATAAAGGCATTTAAACATGTTTTTATTGAGAAGCCAATAACCGAAACGGTTCAAGAAGCTAAAACCTTAATTTCATTAACTACAGAAGCAGGAGTAAAGGTTCAAGTTGGTCATGTAGAAAGGTTTAATCCAGCGTTTATTCAAGCTAAACCATTTTTAGATCAACCTATGTTTATTGAAACTCATCGTTTGGCTCAGTTTAATCCACGCGGTACAGATGTTCCAGTAGTATTGGATTTAATGATTCACGATATTGATATTATACTTTCTGTCGTTCGTTCTAAAGTGAAAAAAATATCGGCCTCCGGTGTTTCTGTTGTCTCGGATACACCAGATATAACCAATGCTCGATTAGAATTTGAAAACGGTTGTGTAGCAAATCTTACGGCGAGTAGAATTTCTATGAAAAACATGCGCAAATCGCGTTTCTTTCAGAAAGATGCCTATATAAGTGTTGATTTTTTAACCAAAGAAACTGAGATTGTAAGAATGCAAGATGTTGACGGTGAACCTGATCCGTTTGACGTTGTTTTTGATCCTGGAAATGGTAAAAAAGTAAAGAAAGTGCTTTTTGATAAACCTGAGCCTTTGGAAATCAATGCAATTAAGGAAGAGTTGAGATCCTTCTATCATGCGATTGTAGAAAATAGAGATCCTGAAGTGACCATAGAGGATGGATATGCGGCACTTTTGGTAGCACAGCAAATTCTCGATAAAATTGACCAAAAAACAATTGTACTTTAAAATAAACCTACCGATTAAACGTTTCTTCTTCATGAAAAACATTTCTATTTTCATTCTAAGCCTCGTATTACTTTTGGGTTGCGTAAAAAACAATCCTGCTCCTGTTTGGCTTGAGATTAATCCGTGGACACTAGAGGTCAACCCGAATGCCTCGGATGAGGCGGGAGAATTGTCGCATGGATTTACGAATGTTAAAGTTTTTGTCAATGATCAATCTATAGGGATTTTTGAATTACCAATAAAATTGCCTCTTCTTGATGTTACTGGTGATGCGAAAGTAGAATTGTTTCCCGTGGTTATCAATAACGGTATTTCTGCAACGAAAAAGGCCTATCCTTTCATGGAATCTCATATCGAAACGGTTAATTTTAAACAAAATGAGACCTCCACGGTGAATCCAAAAACAAGATATTTTAGTGAAACTACATTTTGGATCGAAGACTTTGAGGATGCCGCAGTAAAAATAGAAGTGGATGACAATAGTAAGGCTTATTTACTAAAAGAAAACCAGCCAGATAAATTGAAATATGGTAATTTTTATGGTTCGGTAAAATTGAACAGCACTGATAATTTGTTTTTGGCACTAACGAATGGTAAGTTATTACTTCCTAAAGGTCGAGAAGTGTATTTGGAGATTGATTATCGTTCGACCAATAATTTGGTGACTGGATTAATAGAATTATCATCATCATTAATTAAAGATCATATTAATATTCAAATGAACGGACAACCTGAAAGTACGGTAGTTTGGAAAAAAATATATATTGATCTTCGAGAAATTGTAACGGCAACTCCTCAAGCGGAGTACTATGAAATTTCATTTAGAGCACCTTTAGACGAGGGTGAAACAGAAGGTGAAATTATTATTGATAATGTGAAAGTTGTGCATTATTGATGGAAGCAAAAAGGCTAAGATATAGCTTGATTTTATTGGATTGGCTGTCGGCCTTAATTTCTTGGGGACTTTTTTATTATTATAGAAAAATCTGGGTAGAACATCAGGATTTTCAAAATAACCCCACCTTTATCATTGGCCTGGCTTGTATTCCTTTTCTATGGTTGTTCATCTATTTTCTTCAAGGCACCTATGTAGATGTTAGACGCATGCATCGTTTACGAATTTTCGCATTGTCCTTTCAGGCCAGCCTTTTTGGCGTTTTAGCATTGTTTTTCCTTTTGTTAATTGATGATGCAATAGTTGGATATCAAACCTACTATAAGTCTTTGGGATTGCTTTTTGGCATTCACCTAACGAGTATGTTGTTTTTTAGAATTTGGCTTGTAAGCTGGATCGTTCATCAAATACACAAGAGAAAATACGGTTTTAAAACACTTTTAATTGGTGGGTCTGAAAAAGCAATGTCCATTTTACAAGAAATTAAAAACTTACCGAAAGGTATTGGAAATGAAATTGTTGGATTTGTAAATTTAAATGGGGTTGATCGTTTGCCTGAAAAAGAAATCCCCTATTTTGGTCATATTGACAGCCTTGAAAAAGTGATGATGGAGCATCAATTCGAAGAGGTGATTATAGCTCTAGAAAGTACAGAACACGAGCGACTTAGAAGTATTTTAGCAAGAGTCGACAATGGAAATGTGAAAATTAAAATCATTTCTGATATGTACGATATTCTCTCAGGTACTGTAAAAATGACGAATATTTTTGGTGCTATTTTAACGGAAGTCAATACAGAAACAATGCCTGATTGGCAACAAATCGTGAAACGAATTCTAGATATCGTATTGTCTTTGATAGCACTCGTTCTGTTGATTCCCGTCTATATTACTTTGGCTTTCATGGTGAAGTTTTCATCCAAGGGACCCATATTTTTCACCCAAGAAAGAGTAGGATTGAGAGGCAAGTTATTCAGTATTTACAAATTCAGAACCATGTATGTAGACGCCGAAAAAGGTGGTCCACAGCTTTCTAGTCAGAATGACCCACGGATTACTCCAAGTGGGAAAATTATGCGAAAAATGAGATTAGATGAATTCCCTCAATTTTATAATGTGCTGATAGGGGATATGTCACTCGTTGGTCCAAGACCGGAGCGAGAATTTTTTATAGATCAGATTAAAAAAGTGGAACCTCAATTTTTACAATTGACAAAAGTTCGACCAGGAATAACCTCTTGGGGGCAAGTTAAATTTGGTTATGCCGAAAACGTTGAACAGATGTTGCAACGCATGAAATATGACTTATTGTATCTTCGAAATAGGACCTTGGCACTAGATTTTAAAATAATGCTTTACACAGTAATGATTATTTTAAAAGGTTCGGGAAAATAAAGAATTCTAAGGCCTAACTAATTTTTACTTGAAACATTTCTTGTCCCTCTATGCGTCCAATTAAAATATCGCCCAAGGCAACAGCGCCTACTCCAGCAGGTGTACCGGTGTAAATTAAATCTCCAATTTTGAGTGTATTGAATTTGGATAAATAAACAATTATTTGATTGATATTGAAGATCATATCGGAGGTGTTAGCGCTTTGTACTTCCTTATTATTCAACTCTAGACTGAAATTTAGACTATTAAGATTGAAATCATTTTTGTCTAACCAAATATCACTAATAGGTGCACTTCCTTCCCAAGATTTTGCAATTTCCCATGGCATTCCTTTTTCCTTACATTTTTGCTGCAAATCTCTAGCTGTAAAATCAATACCTAGACTAAATTCCTTGTAATAATTTGCTGCAAACTCTTCTTGAATGTTTTTACCCACTTTACATATACGGACAACAACTTCACATTCATAGTGAAGGTCTTTGGTGAAGGAAGGATAGAAAAACTCACGGCCTCTTTTAAGCGCAGTATCTGGTTTCATAAAAAAAACAGGTTCAGTAGGAACGCTAGCATTCATTTCTTTGGCGTGGTCGGCATAATTCCGTCCGATACAAATTATTTTCATGAATTAAATTTCTTTTTTAATTGAAAAAGTTTGTCCTCTATATTAACTTCTTTGTCTTTTTTAATGTTTTTAAGAGCTTTCAGCCGGTCCATTTCTTTTTTCAAACATTGCTTTGTATGTAATGGAAAATCAGCGTTGAGAAGCCATCCATAATAACCTGACTCTACTTTATGAATTTCCGCAACGGTTTTACCTCTATGTTTGCCAAAATTATAAACTACCTCACCATCATCATTCATGGCTAGCCTTCCCGCAAAATCCACACGTTTCATGTCGTGAGCAGTTGAAAAGGACGATAAGAAATCCATATTGTTTTCTAACTCCGTGTAATGATTTACCTGCGCTTTTAAAACGTCCCATGTGGCTTGTGCGTCGGCCATGGCAGAGTGAGCGTTGATTAAATCTTTTGAGCAGTAGAATTTGTAAGCAGCAGAGAGTGTTCGTTGTTCCATTTTATGAAAGATGTTTTGAACATCTACAAATCTTCTGTTTTCTAGGCTAAATGTGTCTTTTACACGCAGCATCTCTTCGACAAGCACGGGGACATCAAATTTATTCGAATTAAAACCACCTAAATCACATCCATCAATAAACTGTTCAACTTCATCGGCAATTTGATCAAAGGTAGGAGCGTCGGCTACATCTTCATTTGTAATTCCATGAATAGCCATGTTTTCCTCGCTCATCTTGATCTGAGGATTTACACGTTTCATGTATTTCTCTTCACTATTGTCTGGATGGATTTTTAAAATAGCAATTTCTACTATTCGGTCTTGGGTAATGTTTATTCCCGTTGTTTCCAAATCAAAGATGGCCAAAGGGCGGTCAAGTATTAATTGCATTTTAATGTTTTAAGTAAAGGTAATAATAAAAAAAATCCGACCTAAAGTAGATCGGATTTTCGTTGAAAAACTTTCTTGTTATTCGGTTACAACCTCAATATATTGATAAGGTCGATACTTTTTACCATTATTTGCATCATTGTCATAATCTGGACCTAAAACGGCACTGTTGATTATTGTGACAATTATCTTATCACTGTATTCTGAGTTTTTCTGAAAATAGGTGATTAAATCATACTTAATGTTCTCAGCTCTTAAAGCCGATAGCTCTTCGTTGGTTTGAAAGGTTTTTGATGGAACCTTTGAGGCTGACGCGAAAATATTGATAGAAATATTTTTTCTTCCAGACGCCAATTGTTGTTCTATATCTTTTACAAATTTCTTAAAATCACCTTTTCTTGGATTTATTTTATATCTGTTGTATCTGAAATAGTACTTGTACGACTTGTTTTTAAAATCGGAAGCCTGTGCAGCGGGTAATTCAATCACCTTTGTCACTATTTCTTTTTCAACCGGTACTGTTTTTTCTTTGATCTCTTTTTTTACTTCCTTTTTAACCTCTTTTTTCGGCTCAGTTTTCGGTTCTATCTTTTCAGAAACTGGATTAGAAACCGGATTTTTTGTAATTTCTGGTTGCTTAATAACCACAATATCCTTAGGATAAAGACGAGGTCTAGGATTGATCACGTTTGTGTTTTCATCCTGTTTAGGGTGTGTAATTGATTTGATTTTCGTTGTGTCTGAAACATCGATTAAAATGGTTTTGAAAATTTCATCATAATTTTCACTACACCCTGTTTTAATATCCTCAGAGAAAATAATTTTTAAACCATCATTGTACACATACTCAATATCGTATTGATGACAAGGAATTAAAGAGGCGAAATAAACACCATCTCTCAATCGCGGATACACTAGGTTTGTTTCTTGATTCGGACAATCCAAACAAGTTATGCGAATTGCAATATCTTCAGGTAAGGGCAGATCATCGACTGTATTGATTTGACCCTTTATAACAGAAACAGAATTAACACCTAAGTAATCATTTTTGACTTCATAAATCTCTTTTTCTCCTTGACCATCTTCGCGGAAGGAAGTTAAAAAGCCTCTCAAACCGTCTACAGTAGTTGTGTAATATAAATCATCACCCGTTGAGTTTATTGGATATCCAAGATTGATAGGGGGAGACCAATTAAAATCATCATCACGTCGTGTTACAAAAACATCAAAGTCGCCCATACTTAAAGGTCCATTTGATGAAAAATATAAGGTTTTGTTGTCAATGGACATAAATGGTGAATCTTCGTCATAGGGAGTATTGACGGTCGAACCCAAATTAATAGGCTCACTCCAAGTCATGTCCGGCAATCGTAGACAACGATAAATATCTCTACCACCAAAGCCGCCTGGACGGTCAGAAACAAAAAATAAATTTAAGCCATCAATGGTCACGTAACAGTGAGGTTCCCAATATTCAGAATTAATTCTATTATCTTCCAAGCGTTTTATTTTGTTAAATCGATTTGTGGAAAAATCAGAATAATAAATATCACCTTGTGCTACGACATCTTGATAAACATAAATTCTTCGTTCATCTGCACTTACAGCAATTGTTGCCTCATTTTTTTCAGGATTAGAAAACTCTAAACGATATGGATCCATCCAAGTTCCGTCGAAATCCATATAAGAAACATAGATGTCCTCAGGATATTGATTAAACCTTTTATCTCTAAATTTATCAGTTTCATTATTTTCCCACATTCTCTTGGACGTAAAGTACAGGGCAGTACCATCTAAAGAAACTACTGGGGCGAATTCTGGATTTGCAGTGTTAATTTTGGATCCTAAATTTTCAATACGCGCACTTTTTGGATTTGCAAGCTCTCTTTTGGCTACTTCACATTGTCTTAACTTTAACCGAGCATATGGCAATAATGCTGAATTAGGGTTAGAAATCGAAGTGAATTTAGTATAACATTCAACCGCTTTATCAATTTGCTTTAATGAATGGTAGGCTTTGCCCAAATAGTAAAATGTCTCAGCTGGAGCATTGGTTTCCTTTGAAGAAAACATGTCTGCATCCTTTGTAACGTTAGCAGACGCTTTTTCAAAATATACAATGGCTTCTTTCGCATTTTTTTTACCATCCAATAAAACAAAACCTTTACGATAGTTATAATTGGCACTATTTGGTTGATAGACCAAAAGTTTATCAATGATGATTTCGGCAAAATAAGTATAGCCTTCTTGCACTAAAACAGAGGACTGAACAACCAAGCGTTGCTCAGACTCTTTTTCAATCATAGAACGAATATCTTGCTCAGTAGGCTCTACTTGTGCATTAAATGCCAAAGGCACTATTAATAGACAAATTGACAACAAAAATTTTACCATAATTTCAAATATTAACCTACTGACTTATACAATAGTACGATATTATATGGTTCTTGTTACATCAAAAGCTTCAATGTATTCTGCGACACGTTTAACAAACATACCACCCAAAGCACCATCAACCACACGGTGATCATACGAATGCGATAAGAACATTTTATGACGGATTCCAATAAAGTCACCATCAGGAGTTTCAATAACGGCTGGCACTTTTCGAATTGCACCCAAAGCCAATATAGCAGCTTGTGGTTGATTAATAATAGGTGTACCCATCACATTTCCAAAAGTTCCAACATTTGTAACTGTATACGTTCCACCCTGAATATCCTCAGGTTTCAATTTATTATCTCGAGCATTTCTCGCCATTGAGTTTACTGCTTTGGCTAAACCTACAAGATTTAATTGATCAGAATTTTTAATCACCGGAACAATTAAATTTCCAGAAGGTAAAGCGGTAGCCATTCCAAGATTTATATCTCTTCTTTTCACAATATTACTTCCACTTACAGCAACATTTACCATTGGGAAATCTTTAATTGCTTTAACAACACATTCCATAAAAATAGGAGTGAATGTTAAATTTTCGCCTTCTCTCTTGGCGAATTCATTTTTATTCTTGTTTCTCCAATTTACGATATTGGTTACATCAGCCTCTACAAAAGAAGTTACGTGCGGCGAAACATGTTTTGACATTACCATATGATCGGCAATCAGCTTTCTCATACGGTCCATTTCAATAATCTCATCGCCTGGCATAGGCATAACAGTCGGTTCTTTGATGTTATTCAAGAATCCACCACCACTCGTTGTGCTGACTACATTTGTCGCTACAGGCGCAGAACTAGGTGCTGAAACAACAGGCGCTGGTGTAGATTTTCCGTTCCCTTTTGTCTCAAGATACGAAAGAATATCCTTTTTAGTAACTCTTTCTCCTTGACCGGTCCCTGCAATTGTATCTAATTCAGCAACAGAAACGCCTTCTTTTTCTGCAATGCTTCTCACCAATGGAGAGAAAAATTTGCCTGAAGAACTTTGCTTAACAACCTCGGAAGAGACAGAGTTTGCAATCACTTCCACTTCTTTCTCAATCGTTTCTGCAACATTTTCTGCTTCTGTCGTATTATTTACAGGCGCAGAAGTATCACCATCTGTTGATAAAATGGCGATAACATCACCGACTTGTGCCACTTGGTCTTTATCAAACAAACGCTGAATTAATACACCTGCCACCTCTGAGGGCAACTCATTGTCAACTTTGTCGGTAGCAACTTCAACCAAAGGCTCATCTATTTCTACTGAATCACCAACGTTTTTTAACCAATTCGTAATGGTTGCTTCTGTAACACTTTCTCCCATTTTAGGAAGTCTGATTTCGATCTGTGCCATAATAATTTAAGATCTGTAATTTAGTTATTTAATATCAATTTATTGCTCTTTTTTCCTTTGTTTTAAAGAGATTTATCTAGCTTTTTCCAACCTTTTTTCAACAACTTCATGTCATACCAAATATTGTAATTTCTTGCATAAAGCAAATTAACTTTGGAAATCTGTTCGTGTTGAATGTTTTTAAAATTATCACTAGGGCTAAAAATTCCTTTTTTAATTCGGGGTAGGTCAGTTGTTTTTTCTTTAAAAAAATCATCAAACCCAACGAATGAAATTTTGCCCGAAATTACGGATAATATATTTCTTATAAAAATGCTCTTTTGAGAATAAAACCAAACAATTATGGGTGAACAAAGGAGAATTAAAAAAGCAACTGAAAAGTCAAATATTCTTTTAATTCGAATATTCTTCGGCTCTTCTATTTTGTTAAGGTTGATTAAATACAAATCACCTGCCGAATCAATGGAGTTACTTCCTATTAAAAAATCAGTGGTGGGTTGGGCTATTTTAAATTCTAATTTTAAATTTCTCAAACTAGTCATTATTTCAATGATTTCACTGGAAGTAATATCCTTGGCGCAAAAGATCAGTTCCTCCATTTTATTTATTTCAATGGTGGTTTTGAGTCTTTCTATATCAATCAAGGTGGTTTGGGTTGTATCGAAGTGAAGGATTTCAGTTTTGAAAAGGAATGTTTGTTTTAATAATTGGGTAATTCGCGTATACTCTTCACTTCCTCCCAAAATGATGAAAGACTTTTCTTTGGTTTTATTAAGCTTGAATTTACCACCAACCAACAAGTGTAAATAAACGCGAGAAAGTAATATATAAAGTGCAGACCATCCTAAGCCAACGAAAATAAACAATCTGGAAAATTGAAGGTCTTTCGGCAAAAGTCCGTACACAATTAGTAATAAAAGTGTGCCTTGAAGTAAACTAAATCCAATTTGTTTCCACTTAAACTGGGTATCATATAAGCCATTAATGTAGGCTCCTAAAAGCCAAATTGCACCGTAGATGGGTATGGTAATTGATGTTACAAAGGCCGGGAATTCTATTTGAGCTTGATGCCAGTAACGCGTTAAAAGTAACATACCACCAATTATAAAAACCGAATCAATAATAGGTAATGTCCACGCTTTTATTAAACGCATACAAATAGCGGCTCCTGCACGCAAATAAATGGCACTGTAAATTAAAAACCCAAAAAATCGTGCGTTTTTAGTTGAAAAGTGCTTTTGTGCAAAAATGATCATGGCTTTGTAAAAAACCAAAACATAGTTGACTGAACTTTTCTTTGTGCTCTCACCTTTATAATGAATGATAGAGGTGTCTGAAAAATAATAATTTTTGTAGCCGCTTTTAACAATTCTATAGGACAAATCGATGTCTTCACCATACATGAAAAAAGATTCATCCAAAAGGCCCACTTCGTCCAATACACTTTTGCGCATAAACATAAATGCTCCGCTGAGTATTTCTATTGAATGATTTTCGTCTTTCGAAAGATGTCCCAAATGATATCTTCCAAAAGTTTTTGAACGGGGAAAAAGGCTAGAAAAGCCAAATATTTTCCAAAATGCAACCGCTGGAGAAGGCAATGCTCGTTTTGACTCTGGCAAGAAATCACCCTTGCCATCAACCATTTTAACGCCCAAACCACCGGCGTCAGAATGTTCGTCCATGAAATGAATGATTTTTTCAAATGTATCCTCTTTCACCACTGTATCTGGGTTGAGAAGCAACACGAACTCTGAATTTGAAATTTGTATGGCTTGATTGTTAGCTTTAGAAAAGCCTACATTTATTTTATTTTCAATGAGGTGAACAGCCGGAAACTTGCTTTTAACCATTTCGACAGAACCATCAACAGAAAGGTTGTCCACAACAAAAATTTCACAGGATATATTTTGTGACGCAAGCAAAACTGAGTTGAGACATTGCTCCAAGAAATATTTCACATTGTAATTAACAATGACTACAGCCAGCTTATATGCGTAGGGTTGATTCAATGAAGTGGAAATGATTAAAGTATGGCTATGCAGCTTATTTCTACTCGAACATCCATAGGTAGTTTCGCTACTTGCATTGTTTCTCTGGCTGGAGGCTCAGTAGTAAAATATTCGCTATAGATGGAATTGACGGCAGTAAAATCATTCAAGTCCTTTAAAAAGATGCTGCATTTAACAATGTCCGTCATTTGAAAACCTGCTTCTTTAATCAAACTTTGTATGTTTTTCATAACTTGGTGTGTTGAATTTTCAATGGAATCATCCACTAAAAGTCCTGTTGCGGGGTTAAGTGGAATCTGACCACTCACAAAACACATTTCGTTTTTTACGATTGCTTGACTGTAAGGCCCAATGGGTGCAGGAGCACCAGGTATTGAAATGACTTTCTTCATCGTTCTGAAAACTTTGTGCAAGTTTACTAATTTTAGGCCAAAAAAAGGTGAAAATACTCCTCATTGATAATTACGATTCGTTTTCTTACAACCTGGTCCATGCTTTAGAATCATTTGGTGCGGAAGTCCTTGTTGTTCGTCAAGATTTATTTGAGTCGCGATTGACCATTGGAGTAGAAAAAATTGTTCTTTCTCCAGGACCGGGTTTACCGAATGAATGTGCAGGCATGTTGAAATGTTTGAAAGAGAATAGGGGGGTAAAACCGATACTTGGCGTTTGTCTTGGAATGCAAGCCTTGGTTGAGAATGAAGGAGGAACCTTGTACAATTTGAATGAGGTGAAACATGGAGTTGCTCAAAGTGTTAACCGTATCTCTGATTCAAAATTATTGGATGGCTTGGATCAAAAATTTCAAGCTGGCTTTTATCATTCATGGGCTTGTGATGTCACAACTCAAAATATTTTAAAGATAGTGGCTATTGGTGATTCTGACGTCGTTATGGCCATTGAAAATGCGGAACTTGGTTTGTTTGGGGTGCAATTTCATCCAGAAAGTATTTTAACTCCAGATGGTCGACGAATTTTGAAGAACTTTCTTTCTATTTAATCGGTTTTTTTACATAAATTGGAAGAAATAAATTTAATTGGACTATGAAAAATGTGATAACATCCTTAACTTTTATTGCTTTAACAGTCTTTGCTTGGGGACAATCTAGTTTAGGAAAATGGGTTACGATTGACGACAAAACGGGTAAGAAGAAATCGATTGTAGAGTTGTATAAAGAAAATGAAACCATGTATGGCAAAATCACCTACTTATATCCTCGTGAAGGCCGTCCACCAAACGCGGTTTGCGATAAATGTACAGATGATCGAAAAAACGAACCATTATTGGGTTTGCAAATCGTTAGAAATTTGAAGTGGAATGGAATGGTTTTATTCAGGGAGATGGTAAAGGTGGAAGAATTAGAGAAAAGAGGTATCATCCATCACAAAAACCTCTTGGACTTATA
>JAHKAT010000239.1 GCA_018825925.1 Bacteroidota bacterium
ATAGTTAATCTTTCAATTGCATTTTTTCAATCCTTTATTTTAAGAGATAATTGTGATTTTAGCGATCAAAAAACAACTGAATGAAACAATTTTTAGCCTACCTTTTTTTCTGTTTTACATTGCACGGGCAAAACGACAGCACCTTTCTGCGTTTAATTCACGACGAAGCTCTTGTGAAAGGACACGCCCATCATAACTTACGTTCACTCTGTAAGGATGTCGGTTCGAGATTGTCAGGCTCGGCCTCGGCAGAAATGGCAGTTGTATGGTCCGAGAACAAAATGAAATCCTACGGTTTCGATAAAGTTTATCTTCAAGAAATAATGGTCCCACACTGGGAAAGAGGCACACAAGAAGGAGCTTGGAGTCGCGACGAAAAAGGAAATATTCGCAAACTTAATATTTTGGCTTTAGGCGGATCAATTTCAACAAATGGCAAATTGAATGCCTCTATCGTCGAGTTTTCATCTTTGGCGCAATTAAAAGAAGCTAGTCCTGCCCAGATTAAAGGGAAAATAGTGTTTTTAAACGAACCTATGAGCCAAGCTTTCATTCAAACTTTTAAAGCATATGGAGCCTGTTACCCAATACGTGGAGATGGTGCAGTTGAGGCCAGCAAAAAAGGAGCTGTGGCTATTGTTATTCGTTCCTTGGCTATTCCTTTAGACGACTTCCCACATACTGGGTCTATGCGTTACGATGAAAGTGTAGCAAAAATCCCTGCCGCTGCTCTGTCGACAAACGACTGCGAATGGTTATCAAAAGAGTTGAAATCTGGGAAAATGACATTGACAATGGAGATGAATTGCCAGAATTTTCCCGATATAAAATCATACAACATAATTTGTGAAATGACGGGGACTGAAAAACCAAAGGACATCATCACCTTTGGCGGGCATATTGATTCTTGGGATGCAGGAGAAGGTGCTCACGACGATGGAGCTGGTGTCATTCATAACTTAGAAGCCATACGAATTCTACAATCCTTAAAATATAAACCGAAACATACCTTGCGTTGTGTCTTTTTCATGAATGAAGAAAATGGAAACAAAGGTGGCTTAACCTATGCTTCTTGGGCTAAAGAAAGAGGAGAAAATCAGATTGCTGCAATAGAAAGCGACAGAGGTGGTTTTTCTCCGAGAGGATTTGATGTCGACGGCAATGATGAACAACTGCAACTTCTTCGCTCTTTTAATACACTTTTCAAACCTTACGACTTACTCCATTTTGAGAAAGGATTTGGCGGAGTAGACATTACTCCATTAAAAAATGTGTACGAAGGAATTCCTCTTTTCGGATTGGTTACAGACTCACAGCGATATTTTGATTTTCACCATGCTGAAAGTGACGTTTTCGAAAATGTGAACAAAAGAGAATTAGAATTAGGAGCTGCAGCCGTTGCTTCTTTGGTTTATTTACTCGATAAAAATTTATAATATGTCCATTGCTTTAAACGGTTTGCCGCAACCAGAACATGCTGCAAAATATTACGACCATTATATAAAATTGGCAGCTACACATATCAATCTCCTAGAATGTTTAGAAGAAAACAAGGAGGAATTTAGTCGAAATCTTTTGTCAATTCCTAACGATAAAGCAAATTATGCCTACGCTGAAGGCAAGTGGACAATCAAGGAAGTGTACCTGCACATCATAGATACCGAACGTATTTTTCAAGGTAGGGCACATCGCTTAGGTAGAAATGATAATACTCCACTTGCAGGATTTGATGAAAACTCTTACACCCCTTTTTCATTCTCAGAGACACGTTCTCTTGAGTCTATAAATGAGGAATGGATCGCGGTAAGAAATAGCACTATCCAACTTTTTAAAAATTTTCAAATTCAAAATTTAGATTTCATTGGAAGCGCAAATGGTAATCAACTAACGGCTAGAAGTGCTGGTTGGATAATGGTTGGACATGCAAAGCACCATTTAAAAGTGGTTGAGGAAAAATATTTATAAAGTGATCGTTTAAGGATTAAGCACTGCTTTTTTAAGAGAATCTAAAATTCCTTTATCTTTGCAGTTCAATTATCAAGTTTAAGACTTGAATGAAAAGTAATTAAAACACCATATGGCGGATATTTTCGAGAAAATTAAGAAAAACAGAGGTCCAATCGGACAGTATTCAAAAGGAGTTCACGGTTATTTTACCTTTCCTAAATTAGAAGGAGAGTTGGGTAACAAAATGGTATTCCGTGGAAAAGAGTGTTTAGTTTGGTCGCTAAACAACTACTTAGGTTTAGCAAATCACCCAGAAGTTCGCGAGGCAGATAGAAAAGCCGCAGATCAATATGGCTTGGCCTACCCGATGGGAGCACGTATGATGACTGGTCAAACGAGTGAGCATGAAAAGTTAGAGAATGAGTTAGCTGACTTCATGGGATTCGAAGATGCAATCTTACTGAATTTCGGATACCAGGGAATGGTTTCGGCTATTGACTGTTTGGTTGATCGTACAGATATAATTGTTTACGACAGTGAATCTCACGCTTGTATCTTAGATGGTATGCGTTTGCACAATGGTAAACGTTTTGTTTTCAAGCACAACGACATGGAGAGCTTCGACAAACAAATGACGAATGCTACAAGATTGGCAGAAAATACCGGTGGTGGAATCTTAGTGATTACTGAAGGTGTATTCGGAATGGCTGGTGATCAAGGAAAACTTAAAGAAATTATTGAATTCAGAAAATCTGGAAAATACGATTTCCGTTTATTCGTTGATGATGCTCACGGTTTTGGTACGCTTGGTAAAACAGGTCAAGGTGCAGGTGAAGAACAAGGCGTTCAAAGTGAGATTGATATTTTATTTGGAACTTTTGCTAAATCAATGGCATCTGTCGGTGGTTTTGTTTGCGCTGAAGAGTCTATCGTTGAATATTTCAGATACAACATGCGTTCTCAAATGTTTGCGAAAGCGTTGCCAATGACCATTACAATTGGAGCAAGAAAACGTTTGGAGTTGCTTAAAACTCGCCCTGAGCTAAAAGAAAATCTTTGGATTATTGCAAATGCTTTGAAAAGCGGATTGGTTGGTTCTGGTTTTGATATCGGCGATTCTAATTCTCCAGTTACACCTGTTTTCATGAAAGGTGATTTGGCAGAAGCCACTAACTTGACTTTTGATTTAAGAGAAAATTACAATATTTTCTGTTCAATTGTTATTTACCCTGTAGTACCTAAGGATGTAATTATGTTGCGTTTAATCCCAACGGCTGCACATACCTTGGAAGATGTAAATTATACCATCGAAACCTTTAGAAAAGTAAAAACGAAGTTAGATGCTGGTGAATACAAATCAGACGAAATGGCTGCCGTTGAAGTAGACGATAAAAGAGCTGCTAAATAATTGCCGCTTTCTAAAATAACTTTTAAAACCTGGACATCTTGTTCAGGTTTTTTTTTACCTAAAAAATAAAGTTGTAAGGTTCTCAACTAACTTCATTACAAACCATATCCATTCGGTGACTTGTTTTTTATCTTCACCAATCGATCGACCACAAACTGGCCATCACCTTCGGTATAAGCATCCCCCCTCCATGGCAGCGCATGATTGTAATTATTATAATGCAATTCAAGTTCCATACCTTGCATATCCATTAATTTTTTCGCCAAATCTTCATCGTCTACCGAGAAAAAGAAATTGTTGGTATTTAATTGATTGGCTTGCCCTTTTTTTGTACTCAATCCAGGAAGTAGCATTTCCCCTTCATAGGTTTTAAAAACAGTTCCTTTATTCGAAAACTTATACAGAATACCTACTCGTGTACCTTCGGAATAAACAAACCAATACCTAAAATACATCCATGTACTGAAAATCAAAATTCCAAAGAACAATGCCCAATACAGGTATTTTTTTAAACTTGAATTTTTTGTTTCCATATCTAATAAAGAAATTAATCATGTACTTCCTTCGTTGAATTTAGCAAATTAAAACCACATCTTATATATCAAGGTCATATTCCAATTTGTACTTTTATACTATGTTTTTAGATTTAAACTATTTTGCAGAGCTACAACAAGATCTGAGAGAAGAAGAAAGTGAACAAAACCTTCGTTACCGACTAGATGGTGCCGCAGGAATCAAGCAACTCAAACGAGACGGGGTGGTCATACATCCTCTCAAAGTGATCAATAAAAATTATGGATTTGCGGATTACCCAGAAGTAACCTTTGTATCTAATTTTCCAATAGAGAATTTTCAATTTAAAGACTCGGCAAGTATTGAAGTGTTTTGCGACAATGAAACACCAGTAAAAGCGATCGTCATCCAAAATGAAGGAAGAAAAATTGTTGTTCGTTTATACGCCCCTGATTTCCCAGAATGGATTGAGGATCAAGGCGTAGGCATCAAGCGCATGCCAGATGAACGAACTTTAAATTTCATGAAGAAATCGCTTGATTTAGTACCCAATTGGTTGCCCGATTTTTTAAAAACAGAGAGAAACAAAACCTCTTTAAACGAATCGGAGTTATCCCCTCATTTAAATGATTTTCAGAAAAAGGCGATTCTACAGGTAAGCGATTCTACTCATCGATTCAATCTTTTGCACGGACCTCCAGGAACAGGAAAAAGTACCACCCTCGTCGAATTAATAATTGCACTTTCGCGGCTGGATCAAAAAATAGTGGTTTCCGCACCTAGTAATGCCGCCGTGAATCATCTTACTCGTTTACTCAAAGGCAAATTAAACATCCTTAGAATCGGAAATACAACAAAAATAGATGAAGATCTTTCTTTAGTCACCTTAGAGGGAAAATGGAAAGACTCTAAAGA
>JAHKAT010000240.1 GCA_018825925.1 Bacteroidota bacterium
GTACATATTGATCTGGAATGCCTAAGCGTACAATTTGCGCACTATAGTTTTGATCAGCCATAAACTCGATTACCGCAGAACCAAAACCTCCCATCAAACAACCGTCTTCAACTGTGATTATTTTATTGAATTTTGAAAACACTTCGTGAAGCATCACTTCGTCGATAGGTTTGACAAATCGCATATCGTAATGCGCAGCGGAAATGCCTAAATCCTTCAATTCGTTGATCGCAGATTGAGCAAAATTTCCAGGGTGTCCGATCGTTAAAATCGCTATGTCTTCACCATTGGTTACTTTGCGTCCGGTTCCAATTTTAATTTCTTTGAAGGCTGTTTTCCATTCGGTCATCACACCGTTTCCTCTGGGGTAACGAATCGTAAATGGACCTTGGTTTTCCAACTGTGCCGTATACATCATATCGCGCAATTCGGCTTCGTTCATCGGTGAGGCCACAGTCATATTCGGGATACAACGCATGTACGCCATATCGTAGGCTCCATGATGAGTTGCTCCGTCTGCGCCGACCAATCCACCGCGATCTAGACAAAAAACTACATTTAAGTTTTGCAAAGCCACATCGTGTAATACCTGATCATAAGCACGTTGCATAAACGACGAATAGATATTGCAAAACGGAACCAAACCTTGCGTCGCCAAACCAGCAGAAAACGTTACCGCGTGTTGTTCGGCAATTCCAACGTCAAAAGCCCGTTTAGGCATCGCTTTCATCATTATGTTCAACGAACACCCCGAAGGCATCGCTGGTGTAACGCCCATAATTTTGTCGTTTTTTTCCGCCAATTCAACAATGCTATGTCCAAAAACGTCTTGATATTTAGGTGGTTGTGGCGTTTTTGGGATGATTTTCACAATCTCCCCAGTCTCTTTATTAAAAACCCCTGGTGCGTGCCATTGAGTTGGGTTTCCCTCTTCAGAGAATTTGTAACCCGCGCCCTTTCTCGTTACAATGTGTAACAATTTAGGACCTGGAATATCTTTTAAATCTTGTAAAATTCTTGCCAATCCAACAGAATCATGACCGTCAATAGGTCCGAAATATCTGAAGTTGAAAGATTCAAACAAGTTGCTTTCTTTCATTAAAGAGCTTTTCAAAGCCGTACTTACTTTAGAAACCACAGATTGAGCGTCTGGTCCAAATTTGGATATTTTACCCAATAATTTCCACACTTCGTCTTTTACCTTGTTGTAAGTATGAGAGGTAGTTATGTCTGTCAAGTACTGGTTTAGGGCCCCTACGTTAGGGTCAATTGACATGCAATTGTCGTTTAAAACAACCAGTAAATTAGCGTCTTTTTCGTATCCAGCATGGTTCAACCCTTCAAATGCCATCCCTGCCGTCATGGCGCCATCACCAATTACAGCAATATGTTGGCGTTTGCTTTCACCTTTGTAATTGCTTGCCACCGCCATACCCAAAGCAGCTGAAATAGAAGTAGAACTATGGCCAACACCAAAGGTATCGTATTCACTTTCTGATCTTTTCGGGAAGCCAGAGATTCCACCTTTTAAGCGATTGGTATGAAAGACCTCTCTTCTCCCTGTTAATATTTTATGTCCGTATGCTTGATGTCCAACATCCCAAACCAATTGGTCTTCTGGCGTGTTGAAAACATAATGCAAAGCCACAGTAAGTTCAACAACACCAAGGCTTGCGCCAAAATGTGAATTTCCAATTTCAGAGATTACATCGACAATGTATTGTCTCAATTCGTCAGAAACTTGGGGTAAATCGTCAATGTTAAATTTGTCCCTTAAATCTTTAGGCACATTGATTTTCTCAAGAAAGGGACCGGGAGTATATGGATTCATTGACATCTAGATTAATAGCAAAATTATAGCCTTTCAGCTGGTAATGCAACAATTAACTTATTTATTTTGTTCATGCATACAATTTAACGAAAATTAAATTCTACTTAAATTGCAATATGCCATTTTATGTTTCGTTTCTTTCGAAATCTACGTTAAAATTAAAAACTTGGACTTCTATACAGGTCTAAAATGTTAAAATTAAAATTTCGAATATGCGAAAAACAACCTTATTAGCGGCTATAGCAATCATTTATTCAAGCAACGTGGTGGCACAAGAAAGGGTGAAAAAATATGAAATTGGGCAGTTTTTAATAGAAACGGGGCAATTTCAGAGAAACCAACACACGCTTTCTCGTAGTCAATTGGGCAGTTATAATGACCAAAGTTTGGGTTTAAGGAATTTAGCCAGCTTGGGCGACACCATGAGAGCCGTTAATTTCGGAACAGCGAATGACAAACCTGGTTTTGAGTTTCATTTATTGTTTAATCGAGTATCACCTAGTAAGTTTCAACAACGATTAAAGTTAGGGCTTGGAATTAGTACGGGGACATTGGGCAGCGCTTTTTATCGCTTCGAGGCGACAGGAAGATATGACACCTTAACTTCTTCCCAAAATGGGACGCAAACTTATATAGACACTACTTATACTCGTCAACTGTCTGCCTCTCACTCTATGAGGATAACAAGTATTCAAGCCGGCTACGAATGGCATTATCAACCTGAAAAAAGATGGCATTGGTATATGGGCACGAGTTTAGCGTTGGGCGTTAGTACCCAAAGTACCCTCCAAATAAGTGAATACATTTATTCTCAATCCACTGATAATCAAAACAGTAATTCGTTTCAATCAAACACTTATGACGAAATTAATTTGAGTAATCCAGTTACCCTGCAGCGGCTTTCAGGCCAGTTTGGCTTAGATTTTAGAATCAGTAAAAAAGACAACTTTTTTGGGAAATCCTTCTTGCGGTTCAATGCGGCCTATGCCCTTACTGCCTATCAATCTGAATTGACAAAATCTACCTTCAATTCTGGTTTTGGATTTCATCTTGGGTATGGCTTTAAGTTTCAAGCTATTTCGAAATAGCCGTTTCATAACGGTTAACCAGTTCTTCTGAAATTGCTTTTAAATCTTGCTGATTCATGCAATTAAAGTGGCCTTTGGGGCAGTTTGTGTAGCCAATTTTTGAACAAGGTCTGCACGACA
>JAHKAT010000241.1 GCA_018825925.1 Bacteroidota bacterium
CACTTTCACCCCTAAAATCTCTGCTACTGTCGATCGCGACACGAAATGATAATTAACCTTGGCCTTCTCGAAAACACTCAGCGCAAAGTCGCGGTTCGTCGCATTTTTATTTAGTTCTGTATAAATAGGTGTTAGAAACTTCCTGCGACCTACTTTTTGAAGAAATCGCGCCATTGATGGACGAATTGCTTTGTAATCTGCGCGAATTCCCAAAACAAACCATTCGGCCATGATTTCCGCATTGCCACAGTTTTTGAAATTCAATGTTTTGTCAACCAAATACAGATATTTTACATCTAAAGTATCCGGCAGTCGTCTTATGAAAGCGAGCCATTCTTGAGTAGTGTAATCCTCTC
Organism: Bacteroidota bacterium; assembly: GCA_018825925.1. Lineage (GTDB taxonomy): Bacteria > Bacteroidota > Bacteroidia > Flavobacteriales_D > Crocinitomicaceae > UBA2040. The sequence goes on from JAHKAT010000241.1 coordinate 357, forward strand.
GTTTGATCGTTTGTTTTTTATTCTTGAACTTGAATATATTTTCACCTTTGGACAAGCGATCTGCGAGTTTTTGAATGTCGTTAAATCGCTTTGAACGGATTTGAACACAATTTTTTGGTAATCCTTCTTGGTACAACCATTCTTTAGTGTTGAATTCAAAATTGTATTTTGAAAGCAATTGTTCGTCAAGATAGTTTTCAAATGTTTCAGTAGTCAGCGTTTTGAACGAGAAATCTTTGAAATAACCATTTAAGAAGGCGTCCATTTTACGACGACCTACCTTTTGTTCCAAGGTTTTCAAGAAAAAAGCACCTTTCACATAAGCAATGGTGGTCATCCCATCATCAGGATTTCTCCCTTGTAAATCCAGTTTCAAACGTGTGTCATGAGGATTATCGCTTTTGCCAATAGAGGCCATTTCAACTTTTAATTCTTGAAATTCAATTAATGCCAACATGTCTGCTACTTCAATTCCATAGAGGTCCTCCATGATGCGGTTTTCAATGTAAACGGTGAAACCTTCGTTCAACCAAAAGTCATTCCATGTAGCGTTTGTAACAAGGTTACCCGACCATGAATGCGCCAATTCGTGCGCAACAACGGAAACCAAGCTTCTATCTCCGGCCAATAAAGTTGGGTTTGCGAAAGTCAGACGGGGGTTTTCCATTCCACCGAAAGGAAAAGAATAGGGTAGAACCACCAAATCATATTGTTCCCATCTATATTTACCAAAAAGGCGCTCGGCACTTTCAATCATTTTAGGCAATTCTTCAAATTCATATTTACAGGATTGAATTAAACCCGGTTCGGCGTATACCCCTGAGTTTTCGCCTAATTTCTGATAGTTTAAATCACCTACTGCAATCGCAATCAAATAACATGGAATGGGTTGTTTCATTTCGAAATGATACTCGCCCTTATCATTCTTTTCAATTGGGTTAGTAGCGCTCATCAATGCCATTAAATCCTTTGGCACACGAACGTCTGCAGAATAGGTGATTCGGTTTGCAGGCGTTCCCTGAATCGGAATCCAAGAGCGGGTTAAAATCGCTTGACCTTGTGAATAAAGAAAGGGATGTTTTTTACCGCCAGTAAGCTCTGGTTCCAACCAATCCAAAGCTTCGCACTTATCTGTAGTTTGATAATAGATATTGATGTATTGTGTTGAAGAATCTATTTTAATTGCCAGAGGTTGGCCCAGTAATTCGTCTTTTTCGCCAATGATATAGGTGGTTTCTATTTCTTTGTCTTTCCCCAAAGTTACCTTTTGAATCGTCAATTCTTTAATATCGAAAATTGCCGTGTCAGCACCTGAATTTTCCATTTTATGACGAGCTACGCCATATATCGTCTTGGTTTCAAAGTCTACATCTAAATCAAGATGAAGATGTTTGGTTCTAATTTCGTCGGTATTTGCAAAACTGTGTTCATCGCGCACCGTGTTCAGTTTTTTCGCCATATCTTGGTTCAAAGCCCTACTGTCTTTTCTATCCACACATCCAGTCAGAACAACTATAAATAGGCAAAAAGGAAGAATTAATTTCATACGAATTGATTGTTTTAGGTTGGAGAATTAATTTTTTTTCTCCGCCAAATAATTAATTACTTCAGCCGCTCCATATAGACCAAACAATGCTGGTATATAGCTAACTGTGCCATAAAATGATTTCTTGAAATTAGATCCGTCCGTCATTTTAAGCGAATGTTTTTGCTGTATTTCTGTTGAAAAAACGGCTTTTATTCCTCGGAAAGATGCTTTTTTACTTTTCATTCTTTTCTTTATGACAAGCCCGAGTTGACAGTTATTCACGTTTTCAAGTTTGTCTACTAATACTTTCGAAGGATCTGTTTTTCCGCCTGCCCCAAGATGCGTAATTATTTTGATTTTTAATCGTTTACAGGCTAAAATCCACTCTAATTTAGGTGTTATTGAGTCAATGCAGTCTAAAACATAATCCGGACGGTCTGCCTCTAATATTTCCCAAACGCGCTCTGGTAAAACAAACTCTTTAATCAAGGACAATTGTATTTCGGAATTGATATCGACTAATCTTTCCGCTAAAACATCTGCTTTGTTTCTTCCAATAGTTGAATCAAGGGCTGTCAATTGACGGTTTTTGTTGGTTGGGTCAAAATTATCGCCATCAATTAAAGTTATTTTTCCAATCCCAGCACGGGTCAAAAATTCAGCTGCAAACGAACCAATTCCGCCTAAACCGACAATTAAAACATGGGATTTAGATAGCTTTTGAAGCTTTTCTTTGCCAATTATCAGTTCTGTTCGCTCTAACCAATCTGCCATTTTGAAAAAATTCGTTTAAAGTTTTTTTCTATTTGTTCGAGCAAAGTTAGAAGTTCTACATTCCTAGACCGAGCCACAGTCGAATATATTTCAAACAATAAATGTTCATCCATGTCGGATTCAATTAAAAGTCGTTCAATAGGAATTTGAGCTATCGATTGAAAAAGTTCTTTCTTTTTCAAAATTGAGGCTCCAATGGACAAATAAAAATCATGAAATAAAACTTTCTCTAAGTTTTTATTTTTTTGAAACCCATGTAAAATCCAACTTTGAGATGGAAAATCGCGTTTTATTTGAATAATTTCTTCCAGAGTCTTTACCTCATGAATAAGCACAGGTAATTTAAATTCTTGGTTTATTTTGAGCTGCTGAACAAATTGTTGAATTTGTATTTCCAGGTTGGCCCCTTTCAATCGGTCGAGTCCTATTTCACCTATTGCCAAACACTTAGGGTGACTCAAAAGTTGATGAATTTTCTTTTCGTCTACCCGAATGAAAGTATTCCAAGGATGCTGTCCAGCAGAAAACCAACCGATAGGATTATTATTTAATTCGGCATTAAATATAGAGTGACTCAAATTCTTTGTACCGTGGGTATGACAGTCGAATAAAAACATATTGACAATTTATTGACTTTTCAAACAAAAAGCCTGTTTTACTTAATTATTAAATAATATTTCTAATTTCGGGAATTCATCATTTTTAAAGTTAAATGTCGGATAAAAAACAAGACGATTTTACAGGCAGTAGAGATTCTTTCTTTAACTCAACTGTATTAGGCCACCCAACAGGATTATTTGTTCTTTTCTTCACGGAAATGTGGGAACGATTTAGTTATTACGGAATGCGTGCTTTATTGGTACTGTTTTTAACAGCATCATTAATGGATGAAGGATGGGGATGGCCACGAGAGAATGCATTGGCTCTTTTTGGTACCTATACGGCCTTGGTCTATTTATCAACCATGCTTGGAGGATACTTTGCCGATAATGTGATGGGGTATCGGAAAGCGGTAATTTTTGGCGCTTTATTGATGACTATAGGTCACGCATGTATGGCGTTTGAAACAGAATTCTTTATTTATACCGGTTTGTTGTTTTTGGTATTTGGAAGTGGATTTTTCAAACCTAACATGACCTCCATAGTTTCAGAAATGTATAAAGATTTCCCACAAAAGAAAGACGGAGCTTACACTATATTTTATATGGGTGTGAATTCTGGTGCATTTTTAGGAATTTTATTATGTGGGTATTTAGGTGAAAAAGTCGGATGGAGCATAGGTTTCGGTTTAGCTGGAATCTTTATGTTGTTTGGAATGTTGCAATTCATTTATGCACAAGGAATTTTTGGAAATGTTGGTTTGAAACCAATTAAACAAGAAAAACAAGCAGCCGTTATTGCTGAAAAAGGTCCTTCTAAATTGGAGTCCGTGCCTTTTAATACAACGCAAAAAATATTGATTGGACTGAGTATAGTACTCGGTTTGTCTTGGATTATTAATGATCCAGTTTCAAAAATATCAGGAAACAATCTTTTTGATTTTGAAATGTTTGGTGTATCTGGATCAAACATTGTGATATTGTCAGCCCTACTCATTTTTATTGGATTAATGATTTATCGTATACCTAAATATGAGCGCGTAGTGCGGGACAGGATGTTAGCTGTAACCTTTTTTGCCATCATCACGATTTTCTTTTGGGCCATATTTGAACAAGCTCCAGGTTCCTTGACCATTTTTGCCAAAGATTACACCAATAGATCATTAAGTGGAGGTTCTGCTACCTTGTTTAAGGTTGTGAACTCATTAATGACAATAGTGCCGTTAGGAATCATTACATGGGTTTTAATTAAATTGTTTAAACAGACATTTAAAGACTATGCAAAAGCCAATATTATTTTAGGGATCTCATTTGTCATTATTTGGTTTGTCGCTATATGGATGTTAGCAAACGACTTTAATAAAACTGAAGCTGAAATTCCAGCATCTTGGTTTGGTGTTTTAAATTCACTATTCATCATTTCTTTCGCTCCACTTTTTTCTAAATGGTGGGAAAGTAAATACAATCCTTCTGCAAACGGTAAGTATGCCATTGGTATGACTTTATTAGGTTTGGGGATGGCGTGCGTAGCGATTGGATCAAGCGGTATTGAAGTAGGCGCAAAAACAGCATCTGTAAGTATTATTTGGTTAGTAATGGTTTATTTCTTCCATACGATGGGTGAATTATGTATTTCGCCAGTAGCGCTTTCTTATGTTAGTAAATTGGTGCCTGCTAGAATGATTGCCTTAATGTTTGGTATCTGGTATTTAGCCGTAGCAATTGGGATGAAATCAGCTGGGATGTTTGGAGAGCTAAGTGAATCAATATCGAAAGAAAAGGGATTGAGTTATTTCTTCTGGATGCTGACCATTTTACCAATTGGTTTGGGCTTAATTTCAATGCTACTTCGTCCGTTTATTAAGAAATTAATGCATGGCGTTAAATAATCAACACCTAATTTAATCACTATGAAGTCATACACTTTAGCGGATATCCAAAATTTTGAGGGCAAGTACCCAAAACAAGTTTGGTATTTGTTTTTAACTGAGATGTGGGAGCGATTTTGTTTCTATGGTATGCGCGGTATGCTTGCCGTATTCATGGTTACAGAACTGATGTTCTCCGAACAAGAGTCCAATTTAAAATACGGAGCTATTCAAGCTTTTGTCTATGCATTTACTTTCATTGGAGGCTTGTTTGCCGATAAAATCTTAGGTTATAGGAAATCACTTTTTTGGGGTGGATTTTTAATGATTGGAGGTAGCGTTATTTTAACCATTGCACCGCAAGAGTTGTTTTTCTTTGGTATTAGTTTTACTGTAATCGGAACAGGTTTCTTTAAACCAAATATTTCGACAATGGTGGGTGCCTTGTACAAAGATGGCGACGCTAGACGTGATGCTGGATTTGGTTTGTTTTACACGGGAATTAACGTAGGTGCTTTATTGGGTGGATTTCTATGTGTTTGGGTAGGAAAAACATATTCATGGAACGTTGCGTTTTCATTAGCGGGTATTGTTATGGCAATAGGTTTAATTACTTTTTACTTTACTAAAAAGACAATGGGACCTATTGGCGATTCTCCTTTAATCAACCAACCTGATGCTAAAAGAAAGAAAAAGGAAATAATGGTCTACGTGGGGTCTTTGATTTGTATTCCATTGATTTTAACCATGGTTCAAAATACTCAATATACAGACCTGTTTATGTATATCATCGGGCCTTGTACCTTGATTTATTTGATCTTTGAAATGACCAAATTGACGAAAGTTGAAGTGATGCGATTGTTTGCAGCATTGTTTTTTATCTTCTTTTCCATACTTTTTTGGGCGTTTTTTGAGCAGAGTGGAGGTTCATTAAGTTTGTTTGCACTCAATAATTTAGACAATTCATTATTGGGAGTTACAATAGATCCAAACGTGGTGAACAATACTGCAAACTCATTATTTGTTATCGCTTTAAGTGCCGTAATAGGTTTGTTGTGGATTTGGATGGCAAAACGTAAGGTGGAGCCAAACACGATGGTGAAATTCGGTTTAGGGTTTTTGTTTTTAGCGGCGGCGTTCTATGTGTTTTACGCTACTCGCTTTTTTGCCGACGAAAACGGAAGAACTTCTCTGGATGTATTTACTTTGGCCTACTTGATTATCACTTTAGGTGAATTGTGTTTATCTCCAATCGGATTGTCTATAATGACCAAACTAGCACCAAAACACCTTTGGGGTGTGATGATGGGAATGTGGTTTTTAGCCTCGGCATACGGGCAGTATGTGGCAGGTATATTAGGAGCTGGAATGGCGAATCCAAATGAAAATGCAAGCTTACCTGAAAAATTGGCCTCCTATACAGAAGGGTATTACCAATTAGCAATTTACGCATTGATTGCTGGAATTTCTGTCATTGTCTTGTCTCCATTCGTCAAAAAGTTAATGCATGGAATCAAATAATTTTGATTTTAAAAGTTCAAAAAGTCCGGATTTAGTTCGGACTTTTTTTATGGCCGATTTTTACAATTGGAAATGGTTATTGTAGCTTTTAGCACTTTTGTTTTAACGAAAGAAAGAATGGGTCCTGAATGGTAACCATCCTATAAAACAGGTCAGAATTGTCTAATCTCTATTTTTTCTCATGGATTCTGCTAGTGAAGATAGGTGAGGACACTTGTTCAAATCATCAACAATAGCCTTAAAATCGGATTCGTTTCTGTTTTGAGAAAGTTTAAAAGAAGCTTCAAAGTTTTTTATTCGAATTCTAAAACCGACGATTTCTTTTTTGTAGCTTTCGATAAGAGTTTGATCTAATTCTGAGTATTTGAGAACTTGATCTCTGCCTTTTTCATTTAATTCTACTAGTTCGGATAGATGAACAGTTAATTCTTCGTCTGAAAGGGTCTCAACCGTTCCATCGACATGCACAGCTTGATAATTCCAAGTTGGTACATTTGCATGACCATAAACCGAGGATGAAATATAACCATGAGCACCTTGAAATATAACTTTTACTTTTCTTTTGTCAATTAATAGTTGAGCATGTGGATTGGCTAGAGCCAAATGTCCCTCTAAAAAATAATCTTGATTCGTTCGCTTTGGTACCAAAGGTAAATGTGTAATTTCAAGCTGATCACTAAGACTAGAAATTACAATAGCAAAAGTATTTTCAAGAATGAAATTCCAAATCGCCTCCTTGTCTTTTACTTCAAACTCTTTTGGGATGTACATTATTTTATTCGTTTCATGGGAAAGTTTATACGGTTGTATTGCCCGTTAAAATTCCCATCAATGTACGCAATTAATGAATCTTTATTTTGTTTGGCGTACACTATTTTTTGAGGAAAATCGTGGAGTAAATTTTCAAACTCAACCTTATCATCTTTCAGGGTGAGCATTTCAAATCTAGTTTCTTCGGTCGTTGAATCTTTGTCAATAACGATGGTTTGGAAAAACATTTTACCCTCTCGCATAGAGATAGTCATCGTTTCTTGCATTAGAGTATCTGTATTTTGAATATAATATGATGCGCCGTTCATAGTACTATCGTTGGCTAAAGTCCATTGTTCACAGATTATTTTTCCATGCGTGTTGGACTGCCAGGTGCCATTCAACCAAGCCATTTTTTCTATCCCTTCATATTTTCCTGAACAAGCAGAAAACAGGACTAAAGAAATTATTAAGAAATAGATTTTGATCATTCCAAACCTTGAATTTTTGCCAAATTTGCATACACGCCATCCTCTGTCATCAATGTTTGATGGGTGCCTGATTCACTGATCGTTCCATCCTTGATGACCAAGATTTTATCCGCATTTTTGATGGTCGACATTCTGTGAGCAATAACGATGGAAGTTCTGCCTTTCATTAGTTCGTTTAAAGCTTCTTGAACCAATTGCTCAGATTCTGAATCCAAAGCAGAAGTAGCTTCATCCAAAATCAATATTTTCGGATCTTTTAGTAATGCTCGCGCAATGGCAATTCGTTGCTTTTGCCCCCCTGAAAGCTGAATTCCTCGATCTCCTACTTGAGTTTCGTATCCATCGGGAAACGATTCGATAAATGAGGCTGCATTTGCCTTTTTTGCGGCTTGTTTAATTTGTTCTTCGCTAGCATTTGGAGCTCCGAAGGAAATGTTTTCTAAAATCGAACCACCAAAAAGCAAAACCTCTTGAGGAACTAGCCCTATTTGCGAACGAAGATAATTTAAATCCATTTTATCTTGAGGAGTACCGTCCATTAAAACAGCTCCGTTTTGTATTGAATAAAGATGAAGTAAAAGTGCCGCAATGGTCGATTTTCCTTCTCCAGAACCGCCGATTAATGCTACAGTCTGACCCGCTTTTACCTCAAAAGATACATTTTTTAAGACTTGAATGTCTGACCTTTGTGGGTAGGCAAAATGTACATTTTTAAACTCTATGTGACCAGAAATAGAGGGTTGTAAAGTACCAATATGCGTGTCATTTTCATTTTTTGTTCCAATAATTTCCATCAAGTTTTCTGTAGCACCAACTGCTTTTTGAATAGATGCATATAAATCAGGGATTGAACCAACAGACATTCCCATCATCACAGTGAACATCACAAACGAGAAAAAGTCGGAAGAGGTTAACTCCGGATTCGGCCCTTGAGTCATTAACAAACCTTGCCAAACGATAAAAACGATAGCTCCGAACAAACAGAAAATTATAAAACTTACAAATGCTCCTCTCCAAAGTCCACTCTTTATATTCAATGCACGAATTGATTCGACAGATTTTGAAAATTTCCGGGTAACAAAAATTTCATTTGTAAATGCTTTGATGTTCGTAATACCGGATAGTGCCTCTTCCAGTATAGTGGTCGACTCCGCTGTGAAATCTTGGGCTTGTTTAGATAATTTTTTTATAAATCGTCCAAAAAATACAGCTACCACAGCCATCACCGGAACGGTTGCTAACATGATAAGAGCCAGTTTCCACGACATAAAAAAGATGAAAAAGATAGATCCAACTATGATTACAATTTGTCTGAAAAACTCGGCAACAGTAGTTCGAATGGTTTCTTGTATTTGAGCAATGTCTGAAGATATTCTACTAGTAAGCTCACCGACTTTGTTTGCATTGAAGAACGACATTGGTTGGTAAATGAGCTTTTCAAATGCATCCACCCTTAAATCGCGCAGGGCATTTTCGGTTACGTTTGTAAATAGAACGACTCTGAAAAACGAAAATACCGATTGAAAGATGAATAAAATTAATAAGGCTAGGGCTACAGAGTTGATGTTCTCTAAAGATAAAACTTGGACAGAATCTTCCA
>JAHKAT010000242.1 GCA_018825925.1 Bacteroidota bacterium
AGCCTTAGTGGTTGGGGGTAAACGATGAAGCCAGTGTTTTTGCGTTGGACCCTTCATGACCAATAAACTTCCGGGTTCAAGTATTTGAAAAACAGTTAGTTTTGTGAGCTTGTGTTTGAATAAAAACTTTCGAGTTGCTCCAAAACTAAGTGAAGCAATGGCTCCGTTTTCTTTCAAATCTTTTTCATCATCGCTGTGATAGGCCATTCCTTCCTCCCCAGAATGATATAAATTCATTAAGCATGAGTTGAAGGTTTCGTTGGTGACTTGTTCAACTAAACTCTTTAATTCTAACAATTCCTTTGTCCAAGGCAATGCAGATTTCGTGTAATTGGAGTAAGAATAATCGAAGGGTTTGTCGCCATACCAAGCCACTTTTCTTTTGGTAATAATTTCTTTACCAAAAAGGAGTGCTTTGTCATTTTCCCAGTGAATTGTATTCAATAATTGATCGAAATAAGCACGGGATTTTTCCGAACTAAGAATGGTTCCAAAATATTCCACATAACCATCATAAGGCAGCAGATTGTTGCTGGCACTGAAAAGATCCATGCAAATTCGCGGATTAGTTGGCTTTTAATACACCCGCTTGAATCAGGGAATCAAATGAGTCTTCCATCGTTTCTTTCATCGGACGAAAGTGAATGTTTAATTCTTTTTTTATTTTGGAATTATCAGCTTTCCACTCAATATTCACATTGTTTTTTATGTATTTTCTCGAATATAGTTTGTTGGCTAGTGGTCCAACTAAAAGGAGCAACCACTTTGGCAGGGCTCTTTTGGGTAAAGGAAAATGTGCGCCGTATTTTGGGAGTAAAATCTTTCCTATTTCTAGCACGTCGGTCGAATGAGCTGAGGTGAGATAGCGACCTTTGGCCTCCGGTATAAAACCTGCGTTGAAATGAGCATCGGCAACATCTCGAACGTCTACCATTCCAATGCCAAGTCGTGGAGCTCCCATTTTCAGTAATCCACCGCCCAACATTTTTAAAATATTCAAACTCTCAGAGCTGGTGTATTCTGGATTCAGCATAGGTCCAAAGACGAGAGAAGGATTGATCGTTATTAAATCCCATTGGTTTTGACTTTTTGCAATTTCCCAAGCTTTAAGTTCGGCTACAGTCTTAGAATATGAATAAGGCTGATAGGAAAGGGAGGCTGTTGTATTCCAATGGTCTTCATTCAAAATACCTCCTGGCACTCTGCTTGAGTCAATAGCATCGGTATAAATGGCAGCACAACTACTGGTGAGTACGACTCTTTTGACACTTGCCTGTTCTTTAGCTGTATTTAAAACATTTGCTGTACCATTCAATGCGGGATCGATTAACTCTTTTTGAGCGTCTTTTACGTCCAAAGTGAATGGTGAGGCTGTATGATAAACCAATTCGCAACCAAGCATGGCCTCTTTGTAGGAGCCAGGCACCAAAAGATCCGCTTTAAACAGGACCAGGTTCCCCTTTGATTCTTTTGCAAGTTGATTGAGATGAGCTATCTTTTTGGTATCGCTTGGGTTGCGGACTGCCGCATGCACAGTAATTCCTTCTTCGAGCAATTTTTTCACCAACCAGCTTGCTACAAAACCGTTGGCTCCAGTGACTAATACAGGTTTTGTTTGATCTATTTGCGACATATTATGTTTGTTTTTTTATAAAATCACGGCTTAGTAGAGCTCATGAAAAATGAAATTGTGATTTTCTACTTGAAATATCACGGTATGGCAAGATAACAAACTTAGGATGATTTTGTTGTAAGATCAATAGGCCCTAGAAGCTATTTAAAAGCTAGGGATAGTATAAGAAAGGAAAATTATTGTGCTTATAGGGTGTCTTCGACAATGGTGTCCTCGGTCTTTTCGCTTGTTTTTTCCTCGTCTTTTGTGAAGAACACTTTTTGATTAAAGAAAACCATTATTACGCCCAAAGTAATGGACCCATCTGCTAAATTCCAAATGGCAGGAAAAACTTCTCTACCAGCAATCCAGGGCATCCAACTTGGCCAATAGGCTTGAAATTTAAACATATCGACTACATTGCCGAGTAAAAAACCTTTGAATTTAACTTCCACTTCCCCCATATAATCACACAAGTGAGTGTTGCCACTACCACGTAAATGGTTAAATGGCATGCAAGGGTCGTAAGGAAAAAGGTAATCATAAAACATGGAATCTATCAAATTTCCAGTGGCGCCAGCAAGTACAAAAGCAACCGCCAAATGAAAAATAACTGGAGCGCCTTTTTTTGATTGTTTAATCCAAAAGTAGACGATTCCTCCAATGGCTATAACTCGAAAAATAGACAAAGCAAGCTTGCTCCAGATAGAAGAACCGAAAGATGTACCAAAGGCCATTCCTTGGTTTTCAATATATTCAAGCAACAACCAATCCCCAAAAAGAGGTTGAATGTCACCGGGTTCAAAAGTTGATTTTATATAGACTTTTAGACTTTGGTCTAGTATTAAGACCAAAAGAACTATAGAAAAGGTAAATATAAATCCTTTGCGATAAGACCAATTAGTTTCCTTGCGCATTTTTTGCATCGATGCTTAATGTAGCGTGAGGTACTAAACGCAAGCGCTCTTTTTTAATTAATTTCCCTGTAACTCTGCAAATTCCGTACGTTTTGTTCTCAATTCGAACCAAAGCAGAATGTAAACTCTGGATGAATTTTTCTTGACGTGCTGCCAATTGTGCCACCTCTTCTCTAGAAAGGGTGTCTGACCCATCTTCCATCATATTAAAGGTGCGTCCAGTATCGTCGGTTCCATGATTATCAGTGTTCGATAAAGAACCTTTTAGAAGTTCATAATCTTCTTGAGCTTCTTTTAATTTGTTATGAATTAGTTCCTTAAATTCTGCTAATTCTGAATCTGAATATCTTGTTTTTTCTGTCTCCATTGTGTCTAGGTTAAAAACTGCTAAAATGTTTATCCCTTGTATAAGATTTCGCAAAGTTAAACGAAAAATGAAATTTCGAAAATTAAGATATCAACGTCTGTTGAAAAGTTGGATAGTGAATTAATGATACCTTTTGATAAACAAAGGATTAGAGGTGTTTTG
>JAHKAT010000243.1 GCA_018825925.1 Bacteroidota bacterium
CCAAGACCTATAGTTAAAATCTATATGAAATAGAATTAATCAATAATATTTATCGACTTAAAACCCCTAAGTTTGCAGAAAATTAAACAATAATTATGGCAATAGTAGGCAAAAAATTCCCATCGATAGAAGTAAATGCGATGGATGAAATGGGAGATACATTTAAAATTAATGTATTGGATAAAGCAGTTACAGAAAATAAAAAAGTGCTTTTATTTTGGTACCCGAAAGACTTTACATTTGTTTGCCCAACCGAAATACACGCTTTTCAAGCGGCGGCTCAAGAATTTTCAGACCGCAATACAATTATAGTTGGTGCTTCATGTGATACGGCGGAAGTTCACTTTGCTTGGTTGACAACTGCCAAGGAAAACGGTGGTATTGAAGGGGTTACTTTTCCTTTAATTGCAGATTCAACAAGAAAATTAGCAATGGAATTGGATATTTTAGATTTCGATTTATTTGCAGATGATGAAGGTGATGGCGACAATGTTACGTATAGAGCGACTTATCTTATCGACGAAGCTGGGACTGTATTCCACGAATCAGTGAACCACATGCCTGTTGGTAGAAATGTAAATGAATACCTTCGTTTGATTGATGCCTATACGCACGTTCAAAAGCACGGCGAGGTTTGTCCTGCAAACTGGGAACAATGAAAAGTTGCCATGAACGCGACGAAGGATGGTGTTGCTAGTTATTTAAGTTTAAACTAAATAAAAGTCTATGTTTTTTGAATTAGAAGCAGATCAGTTAGGAGAAATTATTCAACAAAACTCCAAAGTAATGGTACAATACGGCGCTACATGGTGTGGTAATTGCAAGGTGACGAAGCCGAAATTCAAGAAAATGGCTGAGTTAAATCCCGACACAACTTTTGTGTATGTTGATGCTGAGAAAATGCCTGAATCTAGAAAATTTGCAGACGTTAGTAATTTACCAACTTTCGCGAGTTTTAGTGCAGGAAATTTAGCTCATCAAGCACAAGGGAATAAAATAGAAACCATTCAAGAAGTTTACAATGCGATTGCCAGTAATTAAACATTTGGTGCAGTTTATAGAGGATCACGACGAGGATTTCGTACATGAAACTTTAGAAACTTTGGAGCATTTAATTGAAGCTCCTGGAATTACCGATGATGAAATGGATGTGATTGGAGAACTTCTTTCAAACATGAGTGGAGCTATAGAAGTGCACGCAGACATGAAAAATGGTGTTGAAAAGCGAGAAGCTCTCAATGGTTTTATGAAACGTGTTATGGGGTCTATCGATTAGTAATAGTGATGTTTTAATGGAGAAGGAACTGGAGAGATTCAGTTCCTTTTTTGTTTTTCTAAAAATTTCATTCCTTGGTCATGCGCCAATTTACTCAAATTCATTTGGGCTAAATACCTCCTTACGACCTCTGGTTTTGTCTTTGAATATTCGCGTAAACTCCAACCTATTGCTTTCTGTATGAAAAATTCGTCAATCTTTTTAAGGTGGTCAATTTGTTCTTTTAAGACTTCAAAATTGGTTTGTTGCTTATATTTCAATTGAAAGATGAGCGTAGTTCGCTGTAGCCAAAGATGATTGCTTTGGGTCCATTTCTCTAAATAAAAATTCTGTTTTTCGGGAAATAATAAAAAGTATTGGCCAACGGAATAACTCGCTATCAAATCTACTGTATCCCACCAAGGTTTAGATAAAATAAGGCGTTCAATCAATTCAATATCACTTTCCAAAATCTCCTTTTTTGAAAAGGTTTTGAGTACATCCAAAGCAACATACTGTGCTTCTCTTTCTTCAATTTCCCATAAACTAAAAACGACTTCCCACTTGTTAAAAGCGGGAAGTCGTTTCCATTCGTTTATATACTTCTTTTGAGCCTCTTTTCTTATCGGCTGATAAATTCCAAAGAAGGGAAATTTATTCTTCATGTAACTCTCAAATTGCAATGCTTTTATAGGATTGGCTAAAATTTGGAGCTCGTGAAGCAAAGGTTCTATCATATATCTAATTGGTAAACGGCATCCAATTCTTGATTGTCTTGAAGAGAGATATTCAAATCTTTAATTAAACCATCATTGATCCCATAAACCCAACCATGGATATGCAGTTTCTGCTTGTTTTTCCATGCATTCTGAACAATTGAAGTTTTCCCCAAATCCATTACTTGCTCTCTTACATTCAACTCAACAAAACGATCGAATCGAACAGTCTCATCTTCTATAGCATCTAATTCTTCATGATTAAATCGATATACATCTTTAATATGGCGAATCCAGTTGTCAATTAAACCTATATGTGCATTGGACATTGCTGCCTTAACACCTCCACAACCATAGTGACCACAAACAATTATATGTTTTACATTTAAAACATTCACGGCATAGTCCAACACACTCAACATACTCATATCTGTGTGTATCACCATATTGGCTATGTTACGATGCACAAACACCTCTCCTGGAGGAGCTCCAATAATTTCATTTGCCGGTACACGACTGTCGGCACATCCAATCCATAACAAAGGGGGTTGTTGACCTTTAGATAATCGTGAAAAGAACTCAGGATCTTCCTTTAGACTAGAGGACACCCATTCTTTATTGTTTTCTAATAATTGATTATAAAATTCCATATTCTCTATTATATTTTATTTTCCTAAACGGATATTAATAATTTTTACGTTTATATTCTTGTCTACTGCGACAAAATTTACAAATTCAGAAATAGCCTCTTTTACGTCGAAATCTATTTTACTACAATTCGTTCCATCAATGATTAGTTCGCTATCATTTGGTATTTCATTCAGTTTTTGAATGATGGAAGCTTTATTCAAAAAGGTAACTTCTTCAGACAATAAAATAGTACAGCTCAACTCACCATCTATTTCCTTGTTTTGAACCGAATAATTGTTTTTGAAGTTTCTTTTCAAAATATAGAAAATTGAAAACACCAAACCAATTCCAATACCTGATAATAAATCAGTGAACAAAACGCCTAAAATTGTCGCTACAAAAGGTATAAATTGATCCAACCCAACTTTATACAAGTGTTTAAAAATAGATATTTTCGCTAATTTATAACCAATCACAAATAAAATTGCAGCCAAGGAAGCCAAGGGTATTAAATTCAATAATTTGGGTATAAACAAAACCGTTACCAACAGTAAAATTCCATGAAAAATAGTAGACAATTTACTTTGAGCATTGGCATTGATATTTGCTGAACTTCTAACAATTACTTGGGTAATTGGCAAACCTCCTATTAATCCCGAAAAGATATTCCCAAAACCTTGCGCCTTTAATTCTTTATTGGTTGGTGTTTGTCGCTTATGCGTGTCTAACTTATCAGTCGCCTCAACACTCAATAAGGTTTCTAAACTAGCCACTAATGCAATCGTTCCTGCAACCTTATACACCTCAATATTTTTTAAAGCAGTAAAATCAGGTAAAGTAAAAAAGCTCGTAAACTCTTTTAGCGTAGATGCAACAGGCAGACTTACTAGATGCGTTGAATTCAATGTGAATTCAGGTAAAAAGTAAGGAAAGGCTGAATTAATCCCAATACCAAACAAAACGACAATAAGTGCACCTGGTAATAGATTAAAAATGCTCATTTTTTTAAAGAACGATTGCTCCAAAAGAACCAATAAAAAAATGGAGATTACACTAATTGCTATGGCGCCTGGCTGTAAACTCTTTAAGGCGTAAAAAAGTTCACTAAATGTATTGTGCCCGTCGCGTTGTAAAAATGATTGATCACCAAAGAAATCCTTATCGTACCCCACTGCATGCGGTATTTCCTTTAAAATCAACGTAATACCGATTGCAGCCAACATGCCTTTTATCACCGATGAGGGAAAATAGTTTCCTAAAATCCCTAGTTTGGCATATCCAGCGATGACTTGTAAAATACCAGCTAGCACTACAGCGACCAAAAATGCCTCAAAGGAACCGAGCGAAACGAGTGCGCCTAAAACGATGGTTATTAATCCTGCGGCCGGACCAGAAACACCCAACCTACTGCCAGAGAAAATACCAACGACAATCCCTCCTAAGATACCGGCAACAATACCTGAGAAAATATTGGGGACACCTTCTACTAAATGGGTACCCGAAATGGTTGTAGAAGCAAGTCCTACCCCCAAACAAAGTGGCAAAGCCACTAAAAAAACGACAAGGCCGGCAGGTAAATCCTGTTTCCAAGTCTTAAAAAAAGATTTCATTATTAAAATTTATTGATGATTAAAACCACTTTTGGTCATATATTTTCACTTACATCAATAAATCTGGAGGTGTAAAATGTTCATAAACAAAGGTTTCTTCCTTGCCATGTTTAAAAAAACCTAAAACCGTATTCATAGTTTGCTCGATATAGGATACATTTTGAACAATCAAAAACTCCTCCAGTACATCTTCTTGTATTTGAAAGGTTGGAATGTTTTGAATTTTCAACGATTTTTCATGTGGAATAAAGGTATCATGCTCATATCTAGTCCCCATATAATCAATGGTATTTAGCCATAAATTCATAGGAACCATAAATAAAAAGACAAGGATCGAACTTATTATTCTCATTGGATCAAAGTTAGTTAAACAAACCTAAACTGTTTTATCTCAGGCTCTGTTCAACTGTTATTAAATACTAATAAACGATACTTTAATTAATAACATTTAGGCTTTTACCCACTTTTATAAACGCAGCAATCGCTTTGTCTAAATCTGCTTTAGAGTGCGCCGCAGAAATCTGTGTTCGTATACGTGCAGCTCCTTTTGCTACAACTGGATAAAAGAAACCAATCGCATATACACCCTCTGTTAGCAACATATCGGCAAATTTTTGCGATAAGGATGCGTCGTATAACATAATAGGAACTATTGGAGAATCGCCTGGTTTAATATCAAACCCAGCCTCAACGATTGCCTTTTTGAAATAGGCCGTGTTCTCTTCCAAACGATCTCTTAATTCAGTGGTTGAACTTAAAATATCAAACACTTTATTGGAAGCACCTACGATACTTGGCGCCAATGAATTCGAAAACAAATAAGGTCGTGAACGTTGACGAAGCATGTCTATAATTTCCTTTTTACCTGTAGTATATCCACCCATTGCTCCTCCCAGAGCCTTGCCTAAAGTACCGGTAATAATGTCTACTCTGTCTTGACAGTTGTGGTACTCAGGAACACCACGGCCTGTTTTTCCAATAAAACCTGCTGAGTGACATTCATCTGTCATTACCAAAGCATCATATTTATCTGCCAAATCACAAATTTCATTCATTTTCGCGATGTCTCCGTCCATAGAGAAAACTCCGTCTGTGACAATAATTCTGAAACGTTGAGCCTGTGCCTTTTTCAGCTGGTCTTCCAAGTCTGACATATCAGAATGTTTATAACGGTATCTTTGAGCTTTACACAAACGAACGCCATCAATTATTGAAGCGTGATTTAGCTCATCTGATATAATCGCATCTTCTTCTCCGAAAAGCGGTTCAAAAACACCCCCATTGGCATCAAAAGCAGCAGCATATAAAATAGTATCTTCTGTTCCGTAAAAATCAGCGATTTTCTTCTCCAAAGTTTTATGAATATCCTGGGTTCCGCAAATAAAACGTACGGAGGACATTCCAAAACCATGTGAATCCAATGTGTTCTTAGCCGCCTGTATCACTTCGGGGTTGGAAGAAAGTCCCAAATAGTTGTTAGCGCACATGATTACAACATCATCGCCCGAACCAACTTGCACATTTGCTCCTTGTGGGGAGGTTATGATTCTTTCTTTTTTAAAAAGACCATTTTCTTCAATGGATTTAAGTTCTTCTGCTAAATGATTTTGTAATTTTCCGTACATGGTCTTTGATTTGTGACAAAGATAATTATTAGCATTTAGCTAAGGCTCTTTGTTGTGTTGTTTTTACTTGAAGTTTTGATTACTCGGGAATATTCAGCTCAAAATATGCCGTTTAGAAGTTATACTTCATATTCCTTAGGTTTAGAATCGAAAAGCTTACCTTCCAAGTGGTTTGTGGCGTAATGTTATTTCCATCGGAGAACACGCCAAATACACCAATCCTCGCCTTTCTTTTAAAGAATTTAAAGTTTCTCTCTAATCCTGCGAAAGTTTCAAAATGAAACCAATCGAATTCCGTCACATACAAAGCTCCTCCACCAAAGGCCAAACCTATACCTGTTTTTTTCCAAAACGGAAGTTTATTTAAAATTGCACCATTGTCGTGATGTATAAAATGAGCTTCAAAAAACATCTTTTTGGAGGGCAAACTACTATCTAAATCTTGGAAAGAATACAAAGGATTTGAAAACAAAAAAGGATCACTTCGACGATGAAAACGGAAATCAGCATCGTACAAGTTTTTTGAGGATAGAAATTTCCCGACTTTAATATGGTAATTGGACGTTCCTATGGTGCCAATCTTAAAAGTTTGACGCATTCCAATTAAACCATATTCATGATCTACATCGCTGCCAAACAATTTTGGTATTCCTCTTTCATAGGTAACATAAAAAGTGGGGAATTTAGAGCCTAGTAAAACCTTTCGTTTTGGTTCTCTCATGTATTTTTGACCAGGAACATAACTCACTGTTATTTCACTTTTCAACGCTTGATAGGTAGTAAACTCCGTTGGTTCTTCATTGGGCAAGGAATTGTCTAAAATGGTCACAAAATTATAATCCTTTACATCTCGTCGCTCCGTATATCCTAAATTAATATCTACGTACAAACCGTTTATGTACTCTCTAAATTGGTTTAAGTTAATCGCGGAGGTTTCAATGAAGTTGTTCCGTTTATAAATCTGAGAAATAGCATCATAACTTCTGATGACATCAAAATCGTGCGATAAGCTGATTCCTACATTTCCGAAGTGATAGGGGTCATACCGA
The DNA here is from genome assembly GCA_018825925.1 of Bacteroidota bacterium. GTDB lineage: Bacteria > Bacteroidota > Bacteroidia > Flavobacteriales_D > Crocinitomicaceae > UBA2040. The sequence goes on from JAHKAT010000243.1 coordinate 6,886, forward strand.
TAACTGGCACTAACCCTTCCTTTAAAATCCTTATTCAGTAAGCCATAAGTAACTTCTGAATAGGTGTCCAAAAATTTTTCATTCTCCCACTTTTTAAAATACTGAAAACCCGGAGCAATTCTGGGGCCTGCGATATACAAAGGTCGTGCAAAGGCAGCGACGGAATTAATACTCCACTGGGTCTTTTTATCTCTATTTCTTCGGTCTACCCCAAACCAGGCTACCTTCATTAAAGTCACTTTGTTAAACACCAGGTCAATCGAATCGAGGTATTCTTTTTTATTATGGGCCATCTCAATGCTGTCTTTCATCAAGATAAACTTCTTTTCTTCTTCGGTTAAGCTCAATCCACGTTTGTTGTTCCAAAAACTGGTGTCTTTATCGTACGCTTCTTGTTCGGTGATTGACAGTTCATTATTGAAGTATTTAGGCGCAAAAACGGGTTCGAAATTGTAATTTGAGTATTCCGACAATGTGATACAATCGGATTCCATATCTTGGTAGCGCACCCCATAAATCAATTTTTGCTTGGTCAATACATTTAAAGTATCGCCTTGATTAATGTAATCCTGTTGAACGGTGAAATTATCATAAATCAAAAGATTTCCTTTTTCCATGGTTAACTCCAATTTCTGAATCATCCATAGAGAATCCAACACCCAAATGTATCCTGATAATGTGGTGGTTGCCGTATTTCTTGGCAGGATTTTAATCTTGCTAATTTTTTGACCCTTTTCCACATATTGTTCCTCCAAACGATAGCGGTAACTTAAAATTCCTGGAACCGAGATAGGTGAACTAACGGGGGTTTCATGCAGGTCATCGAGGTGTAAAAGGTTTTCAAAAAAATTAAAATTCGACTTAACTGTTGTGGTATAATATAAGTTTCTAGTGTTGCCTCTGGTTTCATAAGCTGTACGAAACTCTTTAACTTCTTTGGGGGGCGAGTAATTTCGTTCGAGTTCAACTTCCACCATGTTCATGTTGGACGCTATTTTTTCGTTATTTTGTTTTTCTAACTCAAAAGGATCTATTACACCAGAAGGATCAGTAGTTTCGTCCCCTTTTTTCTTCTTTTTTTCTTCGCGAATAATTTTTTCTGTTGCTCGGGTGTACACCTGAACGGTATGAGGATAATTCCATTGATTGATTTCATCTCTTCGTTCGACCACCTTAAGCATAATATCTCGTCCGGGATTTGATTTTTTAGCCGAGGCTTCCATATCCAAAATATCTTGGATTTTTGTTTGAAAAAGTTGAAAGTTCTTTTCGATAGGCAAATCGGTCATTGCAACGTAAAATTCACGTTCATCGTAGCCCGTATAAGTAACAACCAAGTAATATTCGCCCGGTAAAAGACGCATTTCAAATTCACCCTGTGCATTTGCTAAGGTTCTTTGTTCTGCATCATTCTTCACAAATATTTTCGCGAAAGGAATGGGATCTAATTTTTCATCATACACTATTCCCTTCAGCGATTGTTGCGCCAAGGAAAAGCCTGATATAAAAAGAAAAATGAAAATTAAAAACCTTAGCATCGTGGTGTATATGACCGTTAAAAACAAGAAAAGTTACATCAAAGTGGTTGAATAAATGAATAACTCACTCGTTTGACTGGAAAAGTAAATCCCTTTTTCGTGTCAAAGTTAGTGAGAACATCATCTCCGTCTATGCTTAAAGCCTGAAACTTATTCAAAACTTCATCAAAATGAACGACACAATACATGGTATGGTTTTTTGATTTATAAGATAAAATATCACCTGAATAAATCATTTTACTATTGAGGTCCTTCCAACCTGTGCAATAATCTCTTTGAATTCCATCAATCACCCTTCCACTCCAAGTATATTCATTGATTGAGTACATTTTCCTTTGACCAATGCGTCTTTCATAACCAATTATTTCATCTTGGTTTCGCAATCGATATCTATCGAGATTAGCGTCCACTATTTGCCTGTTTCTCCATCTCAGCAAGGTGCTTTTCCATACGTTTGATCATCCATTTCTTCATGAAGTACATCAACAGTGCAATTGCTACAATCACATAATAGTATATCCAGATTCTGTAATCGTCCACAACACATTTGTAAGTAGTAAGCGCAAAGACAATGATGGCTATAATTAGCCAAAATTTCACCATTATTTTATTATAAAGTCCCATATCCTTATTTTTTCATATCTATTTTACCGCGAGGTTTAATAAAAGTGTATTCACTAAAATCTTGCTTCGTCCGAATTCCCTGTCCATAAAGTATTCCTTTCGGCTCGGTGACCACTACACTTTTATTCGTGTAAATTACACTATCCTTTTGATTCCAAATAAGTTCCTCGGTTTTTAGCCGTTGACGTTTTTGGAAATTATAGAGTTCTACAGAATCTCGCACAACCATAATTCCTTCACTTGTTTGAATTTCGCCATACTGGGCTGTTAGAGTTGAAACAAGTGTTCCGTCTGGATTGAAAAACTCCACTCTCAAACCTTTTCTAAATTTTGTGATCTCTTTCGGAAAATTAAATGTCTCTGATAATTTTGCGTACAAACGAATTTTAGGATATCCACTATCCGTGAAGAAAACTTCCAAATCTTTCGTCACCTCTGAAGGGTCTTTCGGATCATAAGATATTTTCTTTACGTCGTTTAAATCGTTGACACAAGAAAAAAGGAATCCTGTCATCAAAGTGATAACAGGAATCCAGTATAATTTATTTTTCGTCCGTTTTCTGCTCATTAGCGAATGCTAACATTCACACCCCAACATGATAGATTTACACTTTGTCCCTTGCTAAAGCTATTGTCAAAAATCTCACCATCACTTGGATAATTCGCTTTGTATCGACCAATTAATGAAGACACATTTGCACCTGCAGAACTTGCTCTTTCCAAAAGATCTACAGCATAATAGTAATTGAATTTACGCTCAATTGTACTAGAACCGCAACTGTTGGCATTTTGAGCTACACATTGGCCTGCCATTTTCAAGGCTTCACCTCTGTTTTTACCAGAGATACCCATTGCTGTGCTATATGCTGTTGAATAAGATCCTTGGTTAAACTGGATTTCAGCAACATTGTAATCCATTTGTTCTTTTAACTCAGCATCGTTGGTCATTCCTTTTGCTTGACGATAAGTTGAAATAGCTTCACCATATCTCTTTTTAGCTTTCAATAACTTTGCTTTTGCTATTACTGCGTCAATATTCGGATCGATTGCAATTAGCGTATCGATCAACATTTCATATTCTTTACTTTCTTCACATCCTTTGGTCTCCAAAAGGGCGATAAAACTATTTACTGTCGCTTTTTTCGCTTCCTTTTCTTGTGGCAAAGTTTTCAAGAAACCATTCAATTCTGGCAAAAGGTCTTGACAATTCTTAACTACATATCCCAAATAGGTAAGTAAAGTTTCTTGTGTTCTGGCTGACATACCGTTCTCAGTGGCCAATTTCGACAACTTGAAATAATCGGTAATCAATTTCTTTTTAACGATAGGCTTTTTTTCTGTTGTTGCCTCGTTAAACATCATCAAAGAGTTATAATAATAAAGCGTTGGATAAGCTTCATCTACTTTTCCACCAGCTTTTTCAATTCCTTTGCTAAACAAATCGTCGGCAACATCTCTTCGTGGTTTTGTTGAATTCAACTCATACTGAGCTCTTAACAACAACGTGTTTTCACCAGCAACACCTGCCTTATCCGCTCGTTCATACACTTGAATCAAAGTGTCTGTGTACAATTTTTTACGCACCTCGTCTTTTTCTTCAGAAACCACATTTCGCAAAGACCCGATTAAACGATCGTAATTTCCTTTGTCATAACCGTTGCAGATTTTTTCACCTTTAAGATAATAGGTTACTGCCCCTGAATAATTATTGATTTTCAATTCCTCACCCGCTAAAAAGCGCATTCTCAAACACTCTCTTTCTTGATCCGTTTCTTGCCCATAGGCAGTAAATCCAAGTGTTAATACTAAACCGAAAAATACTTTACTAAGCTTCATTTTTATTGTTTATTAATCCAATTTTACTTTTCTAAACCAACTGTCTGCTCTCGACGGAGATAATATTACTCCAAATTTCAAACCAACAAATTGTTCGTTCAGTGCTCCTGACTGACTATTTGATCTTTTTCCTAATTCTACTCCTATATTAATACTAGAGTAAGAGAATTGTGACAAGATCGGTATGCCTATCCCAAATGTTGTGCCAAACTGTTTGTACTGTTCGCCATTAAAACTATATGGAAGTCGATCACTATAAAAACCAACGCGATAGGATAATCTATTAAAAAAGTTCCCCACCAAGTTATTGGCGTAAAAATCATTATCTGGAATCACTTGAATACCAAATGAAACATGCAACAAATCATTGGTATATGGACGCTGCTCTTGGCCATCTTCCACATTCATTACCATTGCGGAAAGTGGTACATATTTATAAGAACCTATATATTGTATCTTCGATTTTAACTCCTTGTTTTTGCGAGTGGTTCTTTTTAAGAACTGATCTATCATGAATCCGGCACCAAATGATCCTGCATTATTTATACTTCCTGCGTAAAAGGAGCTATCTACAGTTTGGAATAAAGTGGGAAACTCTACATTAGTACTGAAATACAATTCATTGCCAAAGGTTGTACCCCATTTTTGCTCTGGCTCATAAAAACCTGTCAAAGTTGAATTCAAGGTACTCGATATTTTAAAGGATAAGGTGGTAGCAAAATCATATTGCAAGGCCTTCAATCGTTGACTGTCGTATGAAACACCTCCTGAGCTAGTTCCTGAAAGGGTCGAAATTCTTTGGTTTACCGTTTGACCGAATAAATGACCTGCATTTGCCCCTATCGACCATCTTACTCTTTCTTTTTTAATAAGATCTATAGACAATCCACCAAAAGCGTTTGAAACGGATCCTCTACCGTCGTATTGATAGTTCAAGGTGTCGAGGTCTGAAATTGCCTCACGTGTGAAAAATGAATAATTTCTTTTGGAAAAAGGTTTTAAACCCAGCGCCAATCCAAAACGATTCGCAAATGGGAAGGCCAAAACAAAATGGTCTATAAAAATATTGTTTTGTGAAAACGACTGACCCTGCGTTGTGAATGTACTGTAAGTGCTATTTAATCCAACCGAGAAAAGTGGGTACCCAGAGGCAATTCTCGAATAAGACGACGAGTTGGAGAAGTTTAAATAACTAGAGTCTAAATATGCAAAACCTGCATTACCCAATGAGTTTTGTACAACATCGGTACTTACATTCAAATTGCCGATTCCGTAGTAGGCAAATGGACTTACGTTACTCGTTTGTGCGAAACTCAAGAATGGAATTAGGCATAATCCTAATTGATACAGCAATTTATGCATTCAGTTTATATATGTAAAACAAGCCTAAAAGGGTCAAATTTTCGATTGCAAAGATGTTACTTTTTGAAGGGAATTCAAAGTGTTTCGAATCGCCGCCCGTCACAAAAAACGTTAAGTCCTTATAGTCAGCTTCATAACGAGAAATGAAGTGATTTATTTCACCTCGCATTCCTTCCATGACACCTGCGTGAATAGAGAGATTTGTATTGTGCCCAAGATAATCGGCTGTATCTGGTTCCAATAAAGGCAATTTTCCGGTAAATTCATTCAAAGCCTTGTAGCGCATTCTTAATCCAGGAGATATAGAGCCTCCCAAATATTCGTTTTTATCATTTAAAAAATCAAATTTAATGCAGGTGCCTATATCAATTGCGACCCTATTCGAAATTTTCTGATTCGCCATAAACGAAACATTCGCCATCCTATCTTTTCCCAAAGTAGTTGATTTATATTCATTCAAATAAGGCAGTTTCATGTCATTCGTCAAATAAATCGGGGTAAAAGGTTCAAATAACCATTGGTTTTTATCCTCTTTTAAAACACTACTCACAAACAAAGCAGCAGGCTCGAATTTATTATAATATTCTGTCAACAAACGAACATCGCTATAGTCAAACGCAAGATTTTCAAGCAGTTCATTTCCCTTAAACACGCCTAGCTTTAATCTAGTATTTCCCGCATCTACAATAAAAACAGTTTCTGTACTCATATCGAATTGCAAAGTTACATTTTCAGAAATGAAAAATAATTTAAAAAAGTTTGGAATTTAGATTTTGTTTCTATCTTTGCCCCCACGTTTTTAGGTGATGTAGCTCAGTCGGTAGAGCAAAGGACTGAAAATCCTTGTGTCGGGGGTTCAATTCCCTCTCTGCCCACAAAAAATGCAAAGGCGGCTTACCGAGGCCGCCTTTCTTATTTTAAATTAAAATATATTTATTAGGACTTAACA
>JAHKAT010000244.1 GCA_018825925.1 Bacteroidota bacterium
CGGACTCTCAAATGCGCAGATTGAAGCGATTAAAAGAGGCAAAGAAGTATCACCTTATACTACATTTTATAGTAATTATAGTGGTACCGTTGCCGAAATCACAGTTACCGAGGGAAGCTATGTCATGGAGGGAGCGCCTGTTTTGAAAATCGGGAATTTGTCTACTTTGTGGTTGGAAACGCAAGTGAATGTGAATTACGCCAAGCAATTGCGAGTAGGACAGACGGCTTTGATTTCGTTTGTAGATTTTCCGTCGAAGGAAATTTCGGCAAAAGTATCGTTTATCAATCCTGAAATTAATGCAAGTTCGAGATTGTTGTTGATCCAGATGGAAGTACCCAATACTAATTTAGCTTTAAAACCCGGAATGCAAGCTATTGTAAAATTGACCAAGTCAAATACTAAAGGAATTTTTATTCCTGCAGACGCAGTGATTAGAGACCAAAATGGGAGTTCGATTTGGGTGGAAAAAAGTAAAGGTGTTTTCAAAAATATAAAGGTTACCTTGGGGACTGAATCTAATGGAATGGTAGAACTTATTTCAGATCTAGATCCTGAAGCTAAAATAGTGATCACTGGAGCTTACGCTGTTAACAGTGAGTTTGAATTTCGAAAAGGAAACGATCCTATGGCCGGAATGAAAATGTAAACTGATTTGATTCGAATAAAATAATTGATGAGGTTTGAATGCTGTTTTTAATATAAAATAAACGCGTTGTTTTAATGAAAGTATACATAAAAAATATGGTTTGCAGTCGTTGTGAAAGTGCAGTGACAAAGGCATTCGAAAATTTAAAACTGCCATTGGTGGGATTGACTTTGGGAGAAGCTACGTTGTCAAGAATGCTTTCAAGTGGTGAGAAACTGGATTTAGCTGCGGTATTGCATGCGCTTGGTTTTGAACTGCTAGAAGACAAAACAACACAAACAATCGAAAAAATTAAGAATAGAATCATTGATTTGGTACACCATCAAAATGACAAGTTAAAGGTAAATTTTTCTACTTATCTCTCGGGAGAATTAGGTCAGGATTATAGTGCTTTGAGTAAACTTTTTTCTGAGGTTGAAAGTATGACGATTGAACATTATTTTATTGCTCAGAAAATAGAAAGAGCTAAAGAATTATTAGTTTATGATGAGTTGAGTTTAGGCCAAATAGCAGAACAATTAAACTACAGTAGCGTGGCACATTTAAGCAATCAATTCAAAAAGGTAACAGGTTTAACACCAACGCATTTCAAAAAATTGAAAGATAAAGACCGCAAGCAAATCGATGCTTTATAAATGATGCAAATGTCTTCCATAATTGTGTAACAATATTGCGGTTTAGTATTCGGATCTTTGTGTTTAAAGATTAAAAGAGCCGCACTATGAAACATACCTATATAATTGACGGAATGTCCTGCGATGGCTGCCGTAAAAAAGTAGAAAAAGCATTAAACGAAATAGAGGGTGTTCAAGCGACTGTCTCACTTGAGAATAAAGAAGCGGTGATCACCATGGAAAATCATATCCCTACCACGACTTTTAATACAGCATTAGCCGCTTTGGGTAATTATACCATAAAAATGGAAGGCGACGAAACAGCCGCTGTTCCTGAGGTTGAAAAAAAATCATGTTGCGCATCTGCAACGCCCCAAAATCATGATTACGATCATAGCGCTGCACATTCTCACACTCCAGAGCAAGGGAAATATTATTGCCCAATGCATTGTGAAGGAGATAAAGTGTACGATGAAGCAGGAGATTGTCCGGTGTGTGGAATGCATTTAGTACAACAACCTATTTCTGATCAAAGACAACAATATACCTGCCCGATGCATCCCGAAATTGTTGAAAACGAACCTGGCAAATGCCCAATTTGCGGAATGGATTTGGTGCCTCTAGAAAAAGATCAAGAAGCCGCTGCCTCTGAAGTTGAAAAAAAATCATGTTGCGCATCTACAGCACCACACAATCACGATCATAGCGCTACACATTCTCACGCTGCAGAGCCGGGCAAATATTATTGCCCAATGCACTGCGAAGGAGATAAAGTATACGATGAGGCAGGAGATTGTCCAGTATGCGGAATGGATTTAGTGCAACAACCTGTGCTGAATCAAAGACAGCAATATACATGCCCGATGCACCCCGAAATTATTGAAAACGGACCTGGTGATTGCCCAATTTGTGGAATGGACTTAGTGCCTCTAGAGCCAGACGAAAGCGAAGACAATAAAACTTACAATGATTTATGGCGTAAAATGAAAATTTCGATCGCCTTTACATTACCCATTTTTATCATCGCGATGTCAGACATGATTCCCAATAATCCTTTGATGAAAATCTTTGATATGGAAACGTGGAATTGGGTGCAATTTGCGTTGTCACTTCCTGTGGTTTTTTATGCATGCAGTATGTTTTTTGTTCGCGCCTATAAATCCGTAATCACTTGGAATCTAAACATGTTTACCCTTATCGGAATTGGTTCTGGTGTTGCGTTTCTGTTTAGCGTTTTTGGATTGTTTTTTCCAGATTTATTTCCGGCGGAATTCAAAACCGAAGATGGAACAGTGCATCTCTACTTTGAAGCTGCCACAGTAATTCTGACTTTAGTTTTATTGGGACAATTGTTAGAAGCAAGAGCACATAGCAGAACCAGTGGCGCTATTAAAGAATTGATGAAACTAGCGCCGACTGAAGCAACAATTGTGGTGGACGGAGTAGATAAAAAAATCTCCATCCATGATATTAAAAAAGGCGATTTATTGCGTGTAAAACCAGGTGACAAAATTCCGGTTGATGGAAAAATAACTAAAGGGGAAACTACGATCGATGAGTCAATGATTTCTGGAGAACCTATTCCTGTTGATAAAGCTGTTAATGACTCGGTGATCTCAGGAACGATTAACGGAACCAAATCATTTGTAATGGTGGCAGAAAAAATAGGTTCTGAAACCTTGCTTTCGCAAATCGTACAAATGGTTACAGATGCCAGCCGTTCTAGAGCGCCAATTCAAAAATTAGCAGATAGAATCGCAAAATACTTTGTACCCATTGTAGTAGGGGTTTCAATTATCACATTCTTCATTTGGGCAATCTTCGGACCTGATCCTGCTTTGGTTTACGGATTCATAAATGCTATTGCGGTATTGATTATTGCTTGTCCGTGTGCGTTAGGTCTGGCTACTCCCATGTCGGTTATGGTAGGAGTAGGGAAAGGAGCGCAATCTGGTGTTTTGATTAAAAATGCTGAGGCGCTTGAAATCATGAACAAAGTAGATGTTTTGATTACGGATAAAACAGGAACAATCACAGAGGGGAAACCTTCTGTGGATAAAGTGTATGCTACGCAAAAGAATGAGCAAGAGTTGCTGCAAATGATTGCTTCAATAAATCAATATAGCGAGCACCCTTTGGCGCAAGCCGTAGTCGATTTTGCAAAAGCGAAAAACACAACGTTAACGGAAGTAAATGATTTTGATTCGATTACCGGAAAAGGAGTTTTAGGAACTGTTGCGAGTAAAAAAGTAGCTTTAGGAAACAAAAAATTAATGGATCAAGTGAATGCTCAAATCGATGCAAAACTTGAAGATGCAATCACAGCAGAGCAAAAACTAGGAAAAACAGTTTCTTATATTTCAGTGGATGAGATCGCAGTTGGGTTTGTAACGATCAAGGATGCCATCAAAGATACTAGTGCAAATGCGATTAAAGAGTTGATGGCACAAGGAATTGAAGTCATTATGCTTACTGGTGATAACGAAAATACTGCTAAAGCCGTGGCCGATGAATTGCATTTGACCTCTTTTATTGCAGGTTGTTTACCAGCAGATAAATTGAACGAAATTAAACGTTTGCAAGCCAAAGGTAAGATTGTTGCTATGGCAGGTGACGGAATCAATGATTCGCCAGCTTTGGCTCAAGCCAACGTAGGAATTGCAATGGGAACGGGATCTGACGCTGCTATTGAAAGTGCAAAAATCACTTTGGTTAAAGGAGATTTGCAAGGAATTGTAAAAGCACAAAAATTGAGTCATGCCGTGATGAAAAATATCAATCAGAATTTGTTCTTCGCGTTTTTCTACAACGTAATCGGAATCCCAGTAGCAGCCGGAATTTTATATCCATTCTTTGGATTATTATTATCGCCAATGATTGCCGCTTTAGCCATGAGTTTCAGTTCAGTTTCTGTAATTGCAAATGCACTTAGATTGAGAAATTTAAAATTGTA
>JAHKAT010000245.1 GCA_018825925.1 Bacteroidota bacterium
AATGGTAGTGATGGTTTTGACTGTTTTGTACTTGAAAAAACTAGGTTACTTACCAAAGGTAAATGACTCACACATTCATGATTTAGGAAAATGGGTTTTTGCAACTTCTTTCTTGTGGTCTTATTTGTTCTTCTCTCAATTTATGTTGATTTGGTACGCGAATATTCCTGAGGAAACTACGTATTACATAACCCGTATTGAAGACTTTAAATTCATCTATTTCTTCATGTTTGTGATTAACTTTGCATTTCCAATGTTAATACTAATGTCTAGAGACGCGAAGAGAAATTCAGGTATTTTGACTTTTGTAGGTCTAATCATTTTGGCTGGACATTGGTTGGATGTATACATCATGGTTACCGCAGGTTCCATGGGTGCACATGCTCATATCGGACTAATAGAAATAGGTATGGTGTTGTTGATTTCAGGATTGTTTATACGTGTTTTGTTGACTAATTTGACAAAAGCACCTTTAACACCGATCAATCACCCGTTCTTGGATGAAAGTATCCATCACGAAATTTAATAGTAGAATTCTAAAGAGAAAAAATAAGTAAAATGGGAAGTAAACTTATAGCAATAGTAGTCATCGTACTGGGTGTAATAGCGATTGCACAGCTAGTTCGTATGTATGAATTGTCTTCCAAATTGAGTAAGAAGTGTGAAAGCGATTTCAACAGCCGTGACAATAATATGAACGGTAAATTACTATTTGGTTTTATGCTTTTTCAATTCATTGGCTTCATCTATTTGATGTTGAAATATGGATGGACTGGAAGAGGCGAATCGGCATCTGTACACGGAGATACATATGATTGGTTATTGAATTTGAATCTTTGGATCGTAATAGGTGTATTCTTTATCACGAATTTCTTATTGTTTTGGTTTGGATCGAAATATGTTAAGAAACCGGGGGTTCCTGCTTATTTTTATTCGCACGACAATAAGTTAGAGTTAATCTGGACGGTTGTTCCTGCAATAGTTTTAGCTGTGATTATCATCTTAGGTCTTCGTACTTGGAATGATATTACAGACGATGCAGATAAAGATTCAATTAATATTGAATTGTTTTCAAAACAATTTGACTGGACAGCGCGTTATGCTGGAGAAGATAACCTTTTAGGGAAATTTGATTACAAGTTAACGACCGATGCTAATGAGCTTGGATTAATAACTGCTGCTACGATTGATAGCGCTATTTATAACATGGAAAATGGAGTAAGTGGTATCAAGACTTTGGAGAAAAAATTGAATGATGCTCAGTTAATGATGGCTCCAGATGATCGCGAAGCAATGGTAACCGATTTGAGTCGTAAACAACGTTTAATTCGCTTGTTGTATCAAATGCGTGAAAAACACGATAATAAAATTGATGCAATGGCTCATGACGACATCATTCAAAAAGATACTTTGTTCTTGTGTGTTGATAAAGAATATGAGTTTACATTCAGAGCAAAGGATGTTATTCACTCAGCGTATTTCCCACACTTTAGAGCCCAAATGAACACCGTACCAGGATTAACAACTCGTTTTAAGTTTACGCCTGATATTACAACTGCAGAAATGCGCACTAAAATGAACAATCCAAAGTTTAGTTACGTTTTAATGTGTAATAAAATTTGTGGTGGTGCACATTATAAAATGAAAATGATTATTGTAGTTCTTCCTAAAAAAGAATACGATAAATGGATGGATGCTAAAAAGGCGGATAATTTCTTATCCAAATTTGCCCCGGCTTCAGCACCAGCGGCTGTTGAAGAAGCTCCGGTTTTGACAGATTCTACAGTAGTAGCAGGAAATTAAGAAAAAGATTTAAGTAGTAAATTAATAGCACAGAAAATGGCGGTAGTAGCGCACGAAGGACACGGACATCACGACTCACATGGAGATCATGGAGCACATGACCATCACGAAGAGGGGTTCGTTTCGAAGTACATTTTTAGTCAGGATCATAAAATGATTGGAAAGCAGTTTTTAATGACTGCAGTTTTCATGGGTATTATTGCCATGTTACTTTCTATATTGTTTCGTATCCAATTGGCTTGGCCGGGAGAAAGTCAAGACTTTTTGTCTTTCTTTTTGGGTGAAACTTGGGCTCCAGGTGGAGTTTTAAAGGAAGACATGTACCTTGGTTTAGTGACCATTCATGGTACGATAATGGTATTTTTCCTTCTTACAGGTGGATTATCAGGAACATTCTCGAATCTTTTGATTCCATTGCAATTGGGAGCTCGTGATATGGCTTCAGGATTTTTGAACATGCTTTCGTATTGGTTCTTCTTCTTGTCATCGATCATTATGGTTGTGTCGTTGTTCGTAGAATCAGGTCCTGCAATGGCTGGTTGGACAATCTACCCACCTTTATCTGCATTACCTCAAGCGATTAGTGGTTCTGGTACAGGTATGACTTTGTGGTTGGTATCTATGACTATCTTTATTGCATCGTCTTTGATCGGTTCTTTGAACTATATTGTTACGATTCTTAACCTTCGTACCAAAGGAATGAAAATGACAAGAATGCCGTTAACGATTTGGGCTTTCTTTGTTACAGCTATTTTAGGTGTATTGTCATTCCCAGTTTTGTTATCAGCAGCTTTATTGTTGATGATGGACCGTTTGGCTGGTACGTCTTTCTACCTTTCTGACATTATTGTTGGTGGTGAAATGTTAACAAATCATGGTGGGTCACCTATTTTGTATCAACATTTATTCTGGTTCTTGGGTCACCCTGAGGTTTACATTGTATTGTTGCCAGCACTAGGTTTGTCTTCCGAAATTATTTCGACCAATTCACGTAAACCGATTTTTGGTTACCGCGCAATGATTCTTTCCATTTTAGCTATTGGTTTCCTTTCTTTTATAGTATGGGGTCACCACATGTTCGTAACAGGAATGAATCCATTCATTGGTTCGGTCTTTGTTTTCACCACCTTACTCATCGCCATTCCTTCAGCGGTTAAAGTATTTAACTACCTAACCACTTTATGGAGAGGTTCATTGATACTTACGCCAGCAATGTTATTTGCAATAGGCTTGGTTTCAACATTTATTACAGGTGGTGTTACCGGAATTATCTTAGCGGATTCGGCTTTGGATATTTCAGTTCATGATACTTATTTTGTAGTAGCTCACTTCCATATTGTAATGGGTATGTCAGCTGTTTTCGGGATGTTTGCTGGTGTTTATCATTGGTTCCCTAAAATGTATGGTAAAATGATGAATACGCGCTTAGGATACGCACATTTCTGGATAACAATTGTTGGGGCATATGGAGTTTTCTTCCCAATGCACTTCGTTGGACTTGCAGGTGCTCCACGTCGATATTACGATTATTCTGTTTATAATGAGTTCGATACAAATGCATTTGAAATGATTATGGATCTGAATGTAATTGTAACCGTATTTGCAATAATTGCAGCTTTAGGTCAATTCTTATTCTTGTTCAATTTCTTTTATTCCATTGCTCGTGGTCCGAAAGCACCTCAAAATCCTTGGAATTCGAATACGTTGGAATGGACTACACCGGTTGAACATATTCACGGTAACTGGCCAGGTGAATTGCCTACAGTACATCGTTGGCCATATGATTATTCTAAGCCAGGTGCAGAGAATGATTTTATCCCTCAAAATGTTCCTTTGAAAGATGGTGAGGTAGATCATTAAAAATAGATATTAGTAGAAAAAGGTCAGCGAAAGTTGACCTTTTTTTGTGTCTAATACTCAATGTGGAATTCGATTATATTGTGTATTATTAATATAAGTGTTCAATACTTCTCTTGAAATGAAAGTGTATTTGAAAAATCAAAGTAAGAAGTTCAGCCATCATTTAAATCGACTGAAACATGAGCCGATTAAAGCCTACAACAAACGCGAGTTAAGAGAAGTGAATTCTCAAATCGTTTTGGATTTACGTTTTGAAGAAATAGATACATCACTTTTCTTCGATTATAGAGTTTTTCCTTCAAAAATCATGACCTATTTGAGTCAATGGCAGTTAGAAGAACGCGAAATACTGAAAGGAGACACGATACTACAACAGATTTACTTCCCATCATTTGATTGGTTTTCAATGAAGATAGTAGCTGGAGTAAGAATTAAAAGCGTGTTAAAGGAAACCGAGAGAGTCAGTTTTAGTTATGAAACTTTAGAAGGACATATAGAAAATGGATGTTCAGAATTCATCCTTGAAAAGATAGGAGATGTCGTTTATTTTAGAATTAAGACCTTCTCAAAACCCGGAAATTTTTTGGTTCGCTTGACAGCGGTGCTATTTGCAATACCATACCAAAAGTATTGTACTAAATCGGCTATGTTGCAAGTAAAGAATTTATTAGAGTCAAACAGAATCCATTTATAAAGCACAAAAAAACCGAGCATTCACTCGGTTTTTTTAAATATTTAGATTGAATTAATTCAAAGTAAAGTTAATTGGCAAACGACATCTCGTTTTTGCTTTTCTACCAGATGCTTCACCAGGAACCCATTTAGGCATGCTTCGAACTAAACGTTTCGCCTCGCGGTCTAAGTCTCCAGAAACACCTCTTTCAACAGTAATATTACTGATATCACCATTGGATTCAACAACGAAGGATAAATAGACCTTTCCTTGTTCATTCATTTCGATTGACGTTTGAGGATATTGTACATTTTGAGCAATCCATTTTTGTAGTTCAGCAGCTCCACCTGGAAACTGTGCTTCAACATCCGGAAATTCAATAATTTCTTCCTTAACTTCCACTTTCGTTTCAGGACCTTTTGGAAGATCTGGCGGAGCAATTACAACCACCACTTCAGGTTCCTTCTCAGTATTCTTTTTTTCAACAATTTCTTCTTGTGGTGGAGGAGGAGTATCCACTTGAGGAGGAGTTGGAGGAGGAGGTGTATCTTCTTTCTTCTCTTCTTGAGAATACTTGATGGCCGTCGACCTTTTTTCACCATCTCCATTGTCTTCCTCTTCAATCGCTGATGAATAGGAGAATGAAGCTAAAACTAAACTTCCAATAAACAGGAATCCTATGAACACAATGGGTGCTCTTAGATTCTCAATACTAGCGTCCTTACTTTTCTTAAGTTCCATGACTCAAATAATTTGGGATAAATATAAATAAAATCTTATCAAAACTCGTTCCAAAAAATCAACAACAAGAGCGATACACTAAACGAAACAACATATTTCCCGCATAAATCCCTAATAAACCGAAAATATTCCAATACCATTGAAATTGACGCAAAGGATGCAAGATTATACAAAGCATTTCGCAAGTTACCAAAAGTCCGATTGTCAATATGATGGCATAAACATTGGCTCGTCGCTTAATAAAATTGTTAGCAATTTGTTTTTTAAAACTCGTTGTCCACAGCAAACAAGCCCAGCCAAAAACCAAAAAATATTGAATGCAAAACTTTGGCTTTAAACTACTTTGCTCGTGCAACTCATTATAATCAACCCCTAAAAAAAGTAGGCCAATTAAAACGGTCCACAATAGACTAACGATGTAATACCGCAAATCGACTATTATCCAACCAAGGCTTGGTACGCAGCAGCATCCATTAATGCATCTACTTCCGCTTGGTTTGAAATTTTAATTTTCACCATCCAACCGTCTCCGTATGGATCGCTATTAACTGATTCAGGATTATCCGCCAAACCTGCATTCATTTCAGTGATTTCACCTGAAATAGGCATAAAAAGGTCTGAAACAGTTTTAACAGCTTCTATGGTTCCAAAAATTTCTTCAGCGTCCAATGTTTCACCTTCAGTGTCAATCTCAACAAATACGATATCTCCAAGTTCGCTTTGAGCGAAATCAGTAATACCAACTGTTGCAATATCACCGTCAATGGCAACCCATTCGTGATCTTTTGTGTACTTTAATGTTGCAGGAATGTTCATGTTCTATAATTATGAGGACAAATGTAAAATTTATACCTTGTTTCTACCTTAATTTTAACGCCTTTTTTTCGACAAATTCAATTATACATTCCTTATAAGTGATAATTTAATCTTATAAAATACGTGATTTTAGTAATTTTGCCAACGCATGATAAATCAAGAGCAAATAAAGGAGATTCAATCTAGAGTTTCAAAAATAGAAATCTATCTTAAAATTCCGGAAAAACGTTTGGAATTGCAAGAGGCAGATTTGAAAACTCAAGATCCTAGTTTTTGGGATGATCCTAAGGCAGCCGAGGCACACATGAAAGAATTGCGTGGAGTGAAAGCCTGGGTTGATGATTATGAAAAATTGCGAACGATGTACGAAGATCTGGAGGTACTTTACGAATTCGCGAAAGAAGATCAAAATGAAGAAGAAGGACTAGACAGTCATTTTCATAAACTTCAAAACGATTTGGAAGAATTGGAATTGAAGAACATGCTTTCTGAAGAAGAAGATAAATTAAGCGCAATCCTTCAAATAACTGCAGGTGCTGGTGGTACAGAAAGTTGCGATTGGGCTTCTATGTTAATGCGTATGTACATGATGTGGTCACAAAAAAGTGGCTACAAAATAAAGGAACTTAATTACCAAGATGGAGACGTGGCCGGAGTAAAAACAGTGACTCTAGAAATTGAAGGTGATTTCGCTTTTGGTTATTTAAAAGGGGAGAATGGAGTGCATCGTTTGGTGCGTATTTCGCCTTTTGATTCGAATGCAAAAAGACACACATCTTTTGTTTCTGTTTATGTTTATCCTTTGGTTGACGATACGATAGAAATTCATGTTAACCCAGCCGACATTACTTGGGACACTTTTAGAAGTGGTGGTGCTGGTGGACAAAATGTGAACAAAGTAGAGACGGCCGTTCGATTGCGTCATGCTCCTTCAGGAATTATAATTGAAAACTCAGAATCGCGCTCACAACTGGCAAATAAAGAAAAAGCGATGCAACTTCTTAAATCTCAATTGTATGAATTAGTGTACAGAGAACGCATGGAAAAACGCGACGCGATTGAAGCTGGGAAAAAGAAAATAGAATGGGGAAGTCAGATCAGAAATTATGTGATGCACCCTTATAAATTAATAAAAGACGTTCGTACAGGCTTTGAAACTGGGAATGTTGAGGCAGTTATGGACGGGGACTTAGATCCTTTCTTGAAAAGTTACTTAATGACCTTCGGAAATTAATGGGAAAAATTGAAATTTGGCACAATACACGCTGCTCAAAAAGTAGAGAAGCTTGCTCTATTCTGCAAACAGGAGGAAACAAGGCGGAGATTTTTGAATACTTAAAAGAACCATTAACGGAAGCGATGATTGAAAGTCTTCTTTTTAAACTCAACATGAAGCCAGAAGAAATCCTTCGAAAGAAAGAGGCTGTTTATATTGAAAATTTCAAAGATAAAAAGTTCAGTACGAAGCAGTGGTTGAAAATTTTAGTCGAGCATCCTATATTAATCGAACGACCAATCGTTGTTAAAGGAGACAGGGCAATAATTGCTCGACCAATAGAAAAAATGAATGAATTTTTAGATCTTTAAAAAGAACGAAAATGCGCACCAAATACATCGACCTTATTGACCAGACGTTCGACTTTCCTCAGGACGAGTTTTACTTGCGTGAAGACCGTTTAATATTCCATGGAATTGATTTGATGAAAATCATTGAGGAATACGGCACGCCTTTAAAATTCAATTACTTACCTCAAATATCAAACAATATACAAAGGGCAAAGGGTTGGTTTAGAGAAGCGATCAACAATTTAGGTTACAACGGAAAATATCAATATGCCTACTGCACTAAAAGTTCGCATTTCTCTTATGTTTTAGATGAAGTCATGAAAAATGATGTTCATATCGAAACCTCTTCGGCTTTTGATATTGATATTGTTCGTAAACTGTATGAAAGCGGTAAACTAGATAGTGGTAAAACAGTCATTTGTAATGGCTACAAGCCC
>JAHKAT010000246.1 GCA_018825925.1 Bacteroidota bacterium
ATACTTCCTGAAAGGTTGAACCACAGTTATCATAACTCAAAATTACAGAAATTTAGATTAGTCTAACAATTAACTTGGGCAATTCTTATTCACAAGTGATTGATTATTTAACCTTTCGATAAAATACCTTCAACAAAAAAACAGTACTTTTGCACCGCAATTAAAAAAATACAAGAATGGCGACGAACCGCACTTTTACAATGTTAAAACCAGATGCTATCGAAAACGGGCACATGGGTAAAATTATCGATATGATTCTGGCTGCAGGATTTTCTATTAAAGCGATGAAATACACGCGTTTATCGAAAGCACAAGCACAAGAGTTTTATGCTGTTCATTCTGAACGTCCTTTTTATGGTGAATTGGTTGAATACATGACAAGCGGACCAATCGTTGCTGCAATTCTTGAAAAAGACAATGCAGTTGCAGATTTCAGAACTTTAATTGGCGCTACTGATCCAGCAGAAGCGGCAGAAGGTACAATTCGTAAGAATTATGCTGAAAACAAAGGTCGTAACGCAGTTCATGGATCTGATTCAGATGAGAACGCAGCGATCGAAGGCAAGTTTCACTTTGCTGATAGCGAGATTTTCTAAGACTAAAGAAATAATTTCAAAGCCCATTCACAATTGAATGGGCTTTTTTTATGATTAAAAAACAAAAAGTATACCGTTGTAGGCAGCGGTATAGCTTATTTTCTACTTTTTTAAATCCAAGTAGCCAGTTTATTCGTATACTAATCTTTAATCAAAAGTTAATTCTTTTAATTTTTGTTACTTTCATTCATGCGATCCTCCCATCCTTTTAAAAGGCAAAGGATTGTAAGAGCTGAATTTTTATAACTTTACTAGATTATATTAAATAAATTGGAAAATAACACAGCCATATTAGTATTCACTAGACGCACTTCGGAAGAAGCGAAATGTAAACAACTAACTAAAAATGGCTCGTATTCCAAAAATCACCGAATTTTTAATACGCTGATTAAGCAATCAATTATCGTTGCGAGTCAAACGAGTGCAGAGGTTTTTGTTATTAACGACAAAAATCAACGCGGTTCTACCTTCGGTGAAAAATTGGCCAATGCCTTTCAAGATGTTTATGCCAAAGGATTTCAAAAAGTAATCGCCATTGGTAATGATTGCCCAGAGTTAACAGCTGATTTACTAGAGAAAACCATCGCTGAACTTCAGAAAAAAGACTTTGTAATAGGTCCTTCTAAAGATGGTGGAATGTATTTGATTGGCATGGATAAGTCTTCGTTCCATTTTCAATCCTTCTCAAATTTGGATTGGCAAACTCAAAATACTCTCGTTTCATTTTTATCGTTTGCTAGAGCCAAGAGAAAAACAATACACTTACTAAGAAGCCTGATTGATCTGGATAATTTTGAGAGTCTATTGAACTATATTAAATCAGGTTCTTATGCTGTCTTTATCCAAAAAGTTCTTGATCAGATATTAGATAATCCGACAAAACTGGAAGTCGTCCATACGATTCCATTTTATTCTGTTCCTTTCTATAAAATAGATCTAAAAAGAGGTCCGCCGGCGCTAGCAGCCTAGGGAAAACATTTTTATAATCTATTTTACAAATTCAACATGACAAAAAATTTACTATTGGCAAGTTTTTGCTTGCTACAACTTTTCGTATTTGGTCAAAATTTAAAAGTTCGAGGAACAGTTTTGGATCAAGGCGATAAAAAACTTATTCCTGGAGCAGTAGTTCAAGAAAAAGGCACGGATAACAAGGTATTATCCGACTTAGAAGGGAAATTTGAAATCAGCGTAACTGATAAAAATGCCATACTCATGGTTAAGTATTTCGGCTATGATTTAACCGAAATAAATATAGGCACGGACCCTTCCAATGTGGTCGTTTTCATTAAATCAACTGCACAGGAGATTGGTGAAATTGTTGTTACAGCGCTCGGATTGGAGAGACAAACAAAAGATTTAGGTTATGCTGTACAAACCTTAAAATCCAAAGATATCTCTGAGATAAAATCACCCAACTTTTTGGATGCATTAGCTGGACAAGTCGCTGGAGTAACCATTACACAAGGCGCTACAGGAGTCGGTTCAAGCACCAAAATCATTATTCGTGGTGAAAATTCATTCAACAATAACAATCCACTTTTTGTTGTCGATGGAATTATAATAAACAACAATACAATCGTCAACCCAACTTCTGATGCCGCTGCAGGATTTCAAGAAATCGATTTTGGAAATGGAGGAATGGAGGTAAATGCCGACGATGTGGAATCAGTAACCGTACTAAAAGGACCAAGTGCTGCTGCATTGTACGGAACTAGAGCCTCCAACGGTGTGATTGTTATAACCACCAAATCAGGGAAGGCCCAAAAGGGAATTGGCGTTTCTATCAATTCAACAACATTTGTCGATAGAGCTTTTAAACTTCCTGAATTTCAAAATAAATACGGTCAAGGTAACAACGGTAAATTTGAATTCAAAGACGGCTTAGGTGGCGGTGTGAATGATAATATTTCTTACAGTTGGGGCCCCGAATTAGACAAAGGATTAATGATCGCTCAATACGACAGTCCGGTTACTTTGCCAGATGGTTCGGTGGTTCGAGGAGGTGATGTTGCTGTTCACGGAGGAGCCCCAATAACACCATCAGAATTCAAATCAAACCCAGACAATCTGAAAAACTTCTACAAAACGGGTATCACTGCCATTAATAACTTCGCTATTTCCAATGGTTTTGAAAAAGGAGATATGCGTTTTTCATTTACAGATCTTAACTCAGAATCGATTATTCCTGGGGTGGATTACCGAAGAAAAACTTTGGCAGGAAAGGTAAACTTCAAACCAA
Organism: Bacteroidota bacterium; assembly: GCA_018825925.1. Classification (GTDB taxonomy): domain Bacteria; phylum Bacteroidota; class Bacteroidia; order Flavobacteriales_D; family Crocinitomicaceae; genus UBA2040. The sequence goes on from JAHKAT010000246.1 coordinate 2,839, forward strand.
CCAATCGATTGACGGTTACTACGAACGCCAATTACATTCGTTCGGAAAGCGATAATAGACCCGCAGGAGGATACGGTTCTGAAAATGTAAATTACTCAATTGTAGCATGGGGACCGCGCTCATTGAATATTGATAATATGAAAGATTATTGGCAACCTGGTCTTGATGGAACACAACAATACTCCTTTAATTATACATTTTTTGACAATCCATATTTTACTTTGTTGGAAAACAGAAATTCATTCGATAGAAATCGATTAATTGGAAACATTATTGGTTCTTACGACTTCACCGAAAAATTAAGTCTAACGGTTCGCTCGGGAATGGATTATTCCAATGAAAAAAGAGAGTTGCGTAGAGCGTATAGTTCCAATCGTTTTAAAAATGGAGCCTATGCAGAACATGGAGTTATTTTCAGAGAGAACTATACCGATTTCTTATTGAACTACGCTACTAAATTTCAAGAGATTAGTGTTGATATTTCTGCAGGTGGAAATAGAATGGATCAATCTTCCTCCTTGACGCAATTAACAGCCAACAGTCTAGCTCAACCGGGTATTTATCGACTTTCGAATTCTGCTACACCTCTAGAAATAAACGAATACAAATACCAAAAGCAAATTAATAGCTTGTATTCTCTAGTAAAACTGGGCTATAAAAACTATCTGTACATAGATATAACAGGTCGAAATGACTGGTCGAGTACTTTGGCGAATCCCAATTCAACATCGGGTGTTTCCTTTTTCTATCCTTCAACATCGGCTAGTTTTATACTTTCTAATGTGGTGGATTTACCAGAAGCAATTTCATTTTTAAAATTAAGAGCGAGTTTTGCACAAGTAGGAAATGACACAGACCCTTATCAAACGGCAGGTTCATTCATCGCCCAAACACCCTATAACGGTCAACCAACTTTCACCAGTCAATCGACCATAGCGAATGCAAATCTTGTTCCTGAAAAAACAAATAGTTTAGAGTTTGGAACAGACATTCGCTTGTTCAAAGATCGTTTGCAATTTGACATCACCTATTATACGTCCAAAACGACGAACCAAATCATTTCATTACCAGTTGCAGCCTCTTCTGGCTACACACAGCAAGTGGTAAATGGCGCACAGGTAACTTCAAAAGGATTAGAGGTTTTTGCTAGTATTGAAGCTATTCGAAAAGATAATTTTTCTTGGAAAACGAGTTTAAACTTCACTAAAAATGTAGCTACCGTTGGAGATTTGCCAGAGGGCGTTGATAAAATCACTTTGGCTTACTCTCGAATTTACGACAATGTAAATCAAACGGTTTGGTTTCAAGTAGAAGAAGGAGGTCGAATTGG
>JAHKAT010000018.1 GCA_018825925.1 Bacteroidota bacterium
TATATCCATTTGGGTTTGGTCTAAGCTATACCTCTTTCGAATATAAAAATTTAAAAATAAGCAATAGCTCCTACAAAAAAGGAGAAAAAGTTGAACTTTCTGTCGAAATTACTAATACAGGGAAGTTGGACGGAAAAGAAGTAGTTCAATTGTATATTAATGATTTAGCAGCGAGCATAGTGCGCCCGGTAAAAGAGTTAAAAGGCTTTGAACTTGTAGCACTGAAAAAAGGAGAAACAAAAACGGTGAGGTTTATATTAACAGAACAAGAACTTGGGTTTTATGACAACCAAGGTAAATTTCTAGTTGAACCAGGAGTTTTTAATGTAATGGTTGGATGGAACTCTAGTGAAGGACTTACAAGCAAATTTGAACTAAAATAATGCTGAAAACGCCAAAGTAAAATGAGTTGATTCTAAAACAATTGCCTGATTGTTGAAGCAAGTTATAACCTGAGTCCGATTAATTGTAAGTAATTAGTCGTGCTTGGGTTTTTGGCATAAAATGAAAATTTTTATCGCGAGTCTAAAGCAATACGATTTGTTTTTGTACTATTGTTTGTCTCGTTTTATATTTACTATTTTCGAATAACATTTTTGACACCTACTTTACCTATGTTCAGTAAACTACCCTATTATATTTTAATTTTTTTCACGCTTTTTTCCTATGCCGTCTTTTCCCAAGATAAATTTGAAAACTACCAATTTCAAAGCATACAGGAAGCGCGCTCGCAAAGGGCTATTTCGTCTATAAATCAAGATGAAAATGGTTTTATTTGGGTTGGAACCAATGGTGCGGGGCTTTATCGCTATGATGGCGTGCATTATTTTGCCTACGAGTACAACGCAAAAGTAGCGGGTACCATCAATAGTAACGTGATTTATGCAACTTACATTGATCGTAAAAACAATCTTTGGATAGGTACAGATGAGGGCTTGTGCATGTACAATAGGGATCTTGATAATTTTACCAAAATTAACATTCAAGATGTGATCGCAAAAGGATATGACGAACCCATATCTGTCAAGACGATTAACGAAGACAACCATGGGAACTTAATTTTAGGGACCTATGGTTTTAGTGTTTTTAAGTTTAATATCAAGACCTTAAAAGTGACTTTGGTGCAATCGCCATTGCTACAGCGTTCGAACCTTCAAGTTAATTATTCGGCAAAAAACAAACAAGGCACCATTTTCTTGGCGACTGGATTTGGATTGCTTTCTATCGATTCCAACGGAACCGTTTCCCAAGTGTATAAAGACAAATTTAAAAAAGAACCGATAGATTTCGAAATTGAAACGCTTGCCGTAGATAGTTTTGGTTTTTTATGGGTAGGGACCACTAATCAAGGTTTGTTGCGCATTAAAACAGATGCCGATAATTATCAATACGAAATGTTTCCAGTTACTAAGAATAAAGTACTCGCGGTGCTACAAAGTAAAAATGGGGATATGATTTGCGGTACAGAGAACGATGGTTTGCTGATCGTCAATCATAAAGGAGAAGTTCTAAAGCAGTATTTACACAGCAAGTACAATAACTTTAGTCTAAAATCCAATTCGGTTTGGTCATTGTACCAAGACAAAGAAAAACGATTGTGGTTAGGGTATTACAACAAAGGCCTCGGTGTTTTTGCCAAACCAAACAATAAATTCATGGCTGTTGAATCTCTTTTGAACAATGAAAATTCGCTTCAAACGAGTTCTGTTACAGGGGTAGTGCGGGACAAAGCCGGGAAATTGTTGATCAGTACAGAAGGCGGTGGACTTGATATCTACGATCCAAATACCAAAAAAATCATTCACGTTAACAATAAAAATCAAGGTTATTATTCAGGTTTAAAGTCGGAAGATATTCAGACTATTTTTATCGATAGCAAACAAAATTTTTGGGTAGGAAGTTGGAGTGGAGGGATTTACTTTTTGAAAAGCGGAACCAATCGTTTTATAAACTACAACACTACCAACACCCCTGGTTTGAGGTCCAACCGCGTTTTTAGTTTTTCAGAAGATGCAACGGGTCGAATTTGGATCGGTACCTTTATTAAAGGACTTCATTATTATGATCCATCCAAAAACACTTTTGTGTACTGCGACAGCAAGCCGTTTGTTGCTAGTGGGCTAGACGTGGCTTATGTTCGAAAGGTATTCGTAGACTCTGACAACGATGTTTGGGTAGGTACAATTTTAGGACTGTACAAAGTTCATGTAGAGAATCAAAATAGCTTCAAAGTGAGTTCTATGCGTGAGGCGATGTTCAAAAATATGACAAAGCACAACAGTATTCAAACTATTTTGTCAGTTTATGAATCGAATGATAAAACGATTTGGATTGGTACCGATGGAGGTGGTTTGTTTAGTTACAATAAGAAAACGAAAACCTTTACCAATTACAATGATTTTCCCGGGTTTAAAGAAAGATCTGTTCGTGCCATCATATCGGATAATAGTGGTTGTTTGTGGGTGAGCGGTGGACTGGGATTAACCAAAATTGATTTTAAAGAGAAAAAAAGTACCAATTTCACGAAGGACGACGGACTTATTGTCAACGAGTTCAATAATAATGCAGTATTTAAAGATGGCAATGGTCAGCTGTATTTTGGTGGCTATGAAGGGATGAATTATTTTAATCCAAATCAAATCAAAAAAACGGATAAAGCGCCTAGTTTGTACTTGAGTGATTTTAAGATTTTCAATAAATCAGTGAACCCAAATGATGAAGGTTCGCCGTTAAGCAAAGTGATTTCACAAACAAAAGAGTTGGTTTTAAATTATACGCAATCTGTATTTTCTATAGAATATGTGGGCATTAATTATAGCTTTTTAAAGAGAAATCAATATGCCTATTACCTTGAAGGATTTGAAAAAGACTGGAATTATGTGGGGAGCAATCGTGTGGCTACCTACACTAACTTGGCGCCCGGCGATTATGTTTTTAAAGTCAAAGCGGCCAATGCAGATGGTACATGGAGTAAAGCACCTTTAGAATTAAAAATAACAATATTGCCGCCTTGGTGGAAAACAATTTGGGCTTACTTTTTTTATACTCTGATTGTTTTGGGGATTATCTTGTACCTCAACAAAATTTATCAAAATCGTTTCAAGGCAAAGCAGGCTATTTTATTCGAAATAGAGAAAACGCAACAGCTAGAAAA
>JAHKAT010000247.1 GCA_018825925.1 Bacteroidota bacterium
ATTTTCTTATCTTCAAGTAAGACAAACCTATTATTGTGAACGACAAAGACCTTCAGCTACAACAAATTGCCTTGCAATATTTGCAAGGTATTGGCTCCATCAAAGCCCGAAAACTGGTCAACGCCTGCGAATGTGTTTCGGATATTTTTACTTTGAGTTTATTAGAACTTTCCAAAAGAACTGGAATCAGCAAAACAATTCTAAAAAGTATGCAACGCGATCAGGCCATTGCTACCGCTAAAGATCACCTAAAAAACATACAACGTTTGGGGTACCAACAACATTTTATCACCGACAGTGCTTACCCGAGACGATTAAAAAATTGCGATGACGCTCCAATGGTTTTATATTCAGATGGTGAAATGGATTTAAACACACAAAAAATGGTGGCCATCGTTGGAACCAGAAAGGCAACGACTTATGGAAAAAAAACCTGTGATATTTTATTAGATTTTCTAAAGTCTGAAAATGTTGTCGTCATTTCTGGGATGGCCTATGGCATAGATATTCATGTTCACCAACTTTGCCTCCAACACCAGATCCCTACGATTGGAGTTTTAGGTCACGGTTTGGACCGTATGTATCCAAATTTACATCGATCAACGGGGTTAAAAATGAAGCAAAATGGCGGTTTGTTAACCGAGTTTGTTCCCTTTACAAATCCTGACAAAGAAAATTTTCCCAAACGTAATCGAATTGTTGCTGGCATGAGTGACGCCACCATAGTCATTGAAAGCAAAATAAGAGGAGGGTCCTTAATTACCGCCCAATTGGCCAATGATTACAACAGAGAGGTTTTTGCTGTGCCTGGAAATCTCGATCAACCAACTTCGGAGGGCTGCAACTCCCTGATTGCTCGTCAATTGGCGCACTTGTACCAAGGACCAGAGCAGTTTTTGAAAATCATGAATTGGTCAAAAGATGCTACAAGTGCCCTCCAATACCAAATACAGTGGGATATTTTATCAGAGCCTCAAGCCGAGGTTTGTAAATTATTGAAAGAAGATGGCCCCATACATTTAGACCATTTATCGACGAAAACTCATTTTAATTCTGGGCAATTGGGCCTAATATTGTTTGAGTTAGAAATGCAAGGCATGATTCGTTCATTACCCGGAATGATGTACACTTTGACCGCTTAAATTTGGACTTTTTAAGCATAAAAAAAGCGAACTCGATGAGTTCGCTTTTTCACAATTTATTTATTCGCTTATCGTCTTAAACCAATACTCATAAAACGACGGTTATCAACCACCTCCGCTTTTTCTAACAAAGCTTGCTTCGCCAAGTTAGGAGCACTGCCCTTAAGCGTTGCTAATAGTTGATCTCTTTCTGCACTATAATTTTGAGTCGCAGGTGCTTTTAATGTTTTCACGATTTGAATCACATAAACACCATTTTTACCAACCAAAGGAACTGTTTTTTGACCATCCTTCAATCCTGAAAACAAAGCGCCGATTATCTCTGGTTCAAATCCGATTTGATTGATTTGAGGAGAAGCAAACGTAACTTCAGCAGGTTGAATAGGACTATTCAATTTTTTAGACAAAGCATCTAAGGTTTTAGCTCCATTCATTTTAGCGATAAAACGATTTGCTTTTTTCTCTTTAATTACTTCAAATTTGATTGTTTCACGAATATCGTTTAGGCTAGGAACACCTTTTTCACGTACCTTAGAAACCACAGCAATCACATAACGATCTTTGTCTTTAATCGGCGAAGATGAAAGCATTCCTACTTCTACATCTTCACTATACGCCAACTTGATCATTTTATCTTCAGCTATTTTAGTATTGAAACCGTTAATCAATGGTTTGTTTTCATTAATTACCGTTGGTCGAGAGAAATATCCCGCTTTTGAAACTACCGTGTCAAACATTTCAATTTTTTTGTTTGGGTCTTGAATGTTTTTCATTTTGGCGTCCAACTTATACAACAAGTCATATACTTCTTGTTCCGTTTGAGCACTTGTTTCTTGAGACGGTTTCAATGTTTTTTGAATCACAGCCAACCTAGGACGGTTCGGACCTTTTCTATTGGTAACTTGAATAATGTGTATACCAAACTGTGAGGTTACTTTTCCAATTTCACCAACCGGCTTGTCGGCAACATACACCGCAAATGGCTGAACCATTGCCGAGAAGAAGAAATCTCCCAAATCTCCACCTTTTACTTTTGACCCCTGATCTGTAGAGTACAAATTAACGTAATCAACGAAATTACTGTTATTGATTACTTTTAAAATACTATCAGCTCTTGCCTCTGCTTCTGATTCTTTACCAGCAGTAATTGGCAATAAAATATGACGTGCATTGATTGTATCTCTTGTAAAACCAATCACTTTTGCAACGCTGTATGCATTATCTACATTATACGGTCCAACAACATCTCCAATATTTGCACGAGCAAAAACTGAGTCCATGCTTACAGGATACGTTAAGTGCTGACCAGCATTTGGATGGCTTTGAGGCACCGCTGTTGAAAAAGGACCTGAAGAATAAAAACGCAATTCAGAATTAGATACTACATAAGCAGAATCCTTTTTTGTATTCATCAAACCTGTTTTGAAACTGGCAATGTCTTCATTAAATTTCTGCTTGTCTTCCTTAGAAGGTTCAATCTTAATGTCAAAAAACTTCAATTCGCGACTTGCAAATTTTTGCTCGTATTTCTTTTCGTTTTTGTGTGCATCGTAGTATTTTTCTAATTCAGATTCTGATACTTTGATTTCTTCATCAGGGATATCCGAAAATCTTTTCATCACGATGTTGATCGATTTAACCGTTTTTTGAGATAAATATTCTTCCTCAGCTTCTGCCTTAGTAACATAAACCCCTTGATTCAACAAAGCGAAATACTTTTCTTGTTTTCTACGGTCTGTAAAATATTTTTTGTTTTCCTCCCAAGCCTTACGTTCTTGTGGATCTTTGGAGTTTTCCATTTGGTCCAATCGTTGAGCCAACAATTTGTCATTAAAACGACCCAAAGAATCGCTAAAGTTTTGCGCTAATTCCGGCAAAACAGTAAAACCATCTCTAGCGTAGATGTAAGAATCGAATTCATCTTGTCCAACGGTAATTCCCAAAGCTTCCATTTCTTCTTCCAAAACAGTCGTTTCAACGATGAAGTTCCATGCCTTATCAGCAGATGCATCTTCATCCTGAACACCGAACTCACGTTGCTGCTGAGCTGCTTGGTTTTTGTCACTTTGAATGAAATTATTTCTAGCGTCTTCGTATGCTAGTGGATCTACTTTGTCACCACTAATCGTTCCGTAACCGATTTCATCCTCGCCTCTTCCAGCAAAACTTTGCCAGTCACCCAACACAAATGCCATCAACGCAACGAAGATGACGATTACTAGAAGAACCGATTTTTCGCGAATTTTTCCTATTAAAGCCATTATTTTTGAAAATTAGGTTGCGAATATAAATAGACCAATCGATTAATAAAAATTTAGAGCAAAGTTTGCAGGCAATCTGGCTTCTTTTTTCTTTTTCAACGAGGTAGCGTGTACAAAAAGGAGAGAAAAGACATAAAACGAGCGATGAACTGTTGCATTTTTGTTTAAAATATATTTCTCATGAAACAGGTTCTTCTATCCTCCCTATTTTTCCTTTCTATTTTTCAATCTTGTGTGCCAGCAAAAAAGTACAATGAATTGGTTGAGCGCGAAAAAAACTGTACCGAAGAACTTGCTAAATACAAAGCCAGTTCAATGGATAATGAAGGGAAATACAAAGATTATGAAGCTCGCTATGAAACGGGCAAAAAAGAAATTGCTTCTCTTAAAAAAGACACCAGTTCAATGGGTGAACAGCTCCGTTTGCTGCAAACAAACCTAAACCGATTAACCCAAGAAAATGCTGCATTGGATTTAAAACTAAATTCTGTTCGCAAAACGGGGGAAAAAGCAACGGCTAACTTACAGGCCGATTTGGAGGCTAAGAACCTTGAGTTACAAAGAAAACAATTGGAGCTTCAAACCTTGGAGGATGAATTAAAGACCAAACAACGTTTGTTGTCAGAACGTGAAGCTCGAGTAAATGAATTAGAAGAGGCAATCAAACGAAAAGATGAGGCACAAAACGCATTGCGGGCTCGTGTTGCTAGTGCTTTAAGTGGTTTTGAAAACAAAGGTTTATCTGTGATTCAGAAAAATGGAAAAATTTATGTTTCCCTAGAAGCCAAATTGCTTTTCGCTTCAGGAAGTACTGCTGTTGAACCAGAGGGAAAGAAGGCTTTAATTGAATTGGCAAAAGTACTACAGTCGGAAAAAGATTTAGAAATAATTGTAGAAGGCCATACTGATACTGACAAATTCAATTCGGCGACTAGTCCCAAAAACAATTGGGAATTAAGCGTATTGCGTTCCACCTCTGTCGTTGAAATATTATTAGGAAACAGCAAAATGGATCCGAAGCAATTAATGGCCGCTGGTCGGGGTGAATTTTTACCAGCTGACACTAAAGACAAAGCTAAAAATCGTCGCATAGAGATCATTATTTCTCCGAACTTGAACGACTTGTTTGATATTATTTCAAAATAATCAAGGACCACAATCGCATTTCATTTCCAAAAGCAATGTAACTTTGGATGAATGGAGGATGTATCTCTCGAACTTCAATTAAAAACGCTGCCCGAACAACCCGGCGTATATCAGTATTTCGATAAAAACGATACCATTATCTATGTCGGAAAAGCGAAAAACCTCAAAAAAAGGGTTAATTCCTATTTCAATAAAAATCACGACAATGCCAAGACAAGAATTCTAGTCCGCAAAATTGTTCGATTACACACCATTGTGGTTGAAACTGAGTTTGATGCTTTGCTCCTTGAGAACAACCTCATCAAAAAATATCAACCCAAGTATAACATTCAATTAAAAGACGACAAAACTTACCCGTGGATTTGCATTAAAAATGAACCTTTTCCGAGGGTTTTTACCACCCGCAAGTTGGTTAAAGATGGGTCTAAATATTTCGGCCCTTACGCCCAATTTAGAGTGATGTCCACTTTGATGGACCTGTTTCGAGAAATGTATCCCTTGCGTACCTGTTCTCTCGATTTATTACCTAGTAAAATAGAAGAGCAACGCTACAAAGTTTGTTTGGAATATCACATAGGAAAATGTAAGGCTCCGTGCACAGGTCTTGAAAAAGAGGAGAATTACCAAGGCTACATTTCAGAGATAGAACAAATTTTAGGCGGCAATATTCGACCCTTGCTATCGTCAATGAAAGAGGCAATGAAAACAAATGCGGAAGCCTATCAATTTGAAGAAGCGCAAAAAATCAAGTCGCGACTAAATGTATTACAGAATTATCAATCCAAATCACAAGTCGTTTCTCCGACCATCAATGCTTGTGATGTACTCACTGTTTTGCAAGATGATGGAACTTCGTTTTTTAATTATTTAGTGATTAAAGACGGAGCGATAATTCACGGTTTTACTGGAGAAATAAGGTACAAACTCGATGAAACACTGTCGGAATTGATCGGATTTGTATTGCCAGAAATGCGAGATCGATTCAATAGTTTGTCTAAAGAAATTTTGGTTCAAACAGAGATAGATTTATCATTTCCAGAGGTCCATTTTTTTGTTCCTCAGCGGGGCGATAAAAAGAGTTTAATTGAATTATCACTTCGCAACGCCACTTATTTTCGTTTAGAAAAACTGAAGCAAGAAAAAATAGTTTCTCCCGAGCGACATACAGAACGGATACTAAATCAAATACAAAAAGATTTTCGCCTCCCGAGCTTGCCTGTTCATATTGAGTGTTTTGACAATAGTAATATTCAAGGAACACATCCTGTATCTGCTTGTGTTGTCTTTAAAAATGCAAAACCAAGCAAGCAAGATTACCGTCATTTCAATGTTAAAACGGTGGAAGGTCCTGATGATTTTGCAACCATGGAAGAAGCTGTTTATAGAAGATACAAACGTCTGCTAGACGAAGAGCAATCCTTGCCCCAGCTATTGGTGGTAGACGGTGGAAAAGGACAACTCAGCGCTGCTTTAAAAGCTCTAGATCAATTAGGTATTCGCCAAAAAATGGTGGTGGTGGGCATTGCAAAGCGCTTGGAGGAGATTTTTTTTCCTGGAGATCAATATCCCATTTATCTCGACAAACGATCTGAAAGTTTGAAAGTGATTCAACACATGCGCAATGAGGCGCACCGCTTTGGTATCACGCACCACAGGAATCGTCGTTCAAAAACAGCCCTGCAATCCGAAATACTACAAATTGAGGGAATTGGGCCAAAAACACAAGAAATCCTATTTAAAAATCTAAAATCCGTGCAAGGAATAAAGAATGCCAATTTGGAGCAGCTTTCAGAACTGATTGGGAAAGCAAAAGCAGCCATCGTTCACCATTATTTTCAGTAAGAAAGTAGACGCGTCAGCTGGGACAAAGTTTA